>JALOMK010000147.1 GCA_025455505.1 Bacteroidales bacterium | reverse complement strand
CAAGAGCAAATAAATTTGACTTCCCCTTTTTGCCGGAGTAACTTTGAATGAAATCCGTTTAGTTGATTAATAACGTAATATATTGTTCGAAGTTTCTAATTACTTACTAAAACATTTCAGCTATGAATGCTTTATCCTTTTGTTGCGCAAAATCTACTAAAGTCTTCTTAGGGATTTTATTTCTCGCATTCTGTTTTGGGTGTCAGAAAGACTTTATGGAAACGGAGGGGGTTATTGAACCTGTATCCCTGAAATCTGCCGCGGTGGCAAGTCAGGGAATCAATAACTTAATGGTTATCACGAAAGCAGAAACGCTTCCGGCCGGTTTTGAGGGAGAGCTCGCGGCCTACGGTGAGGTGGTAAATTCTATTCCTGAGATAGGGGTGGTGGTTATTAAACCGGCAGCCCTGAATTCGGCAGCCAAAATTGCCAGGTTGAGAAATGTTCAGGCAGTTATTCCTGATCTTAATGTCAGATGGATTGAACCGGATGAACTTGCTTACGATGCAAACCAGTTTAGTATTGGCGATAATGAAACTTTTTTCGGGTACCAGTGGGGAATGGATGCCATTGATGCACCTGAAGCCTGGGATGCAGGGTATACGGGACAGGGAGCAAGAGTATTTATTCTTGACTCAGGCATTGATGCCAACAATCCCGACCTGTCTCCCAACCTGAACAAAGGGCTGAGCAAATCTTTTGTGGAGGGCGAAAACTATTATGTCAGGGAGGGACGTTTTTCTCACCATGGCACACATGTAGCCGGCATTATTGCTGCTGCGGATAACAACTGGGGTGTTATCGGTGTGGCCCCCCATGCTGAAATTGTTGCTGTGAAAGTGGTTTCGGAATACACCGGGTCAGGCTATTTCAGCTGGATCTACCAGGGAATAATCTATGCTGCCAATAACGAGGCCGATGTTATCAATATGAGCCTGGGTGGCCTCTTCAACAGAAACGGGAATTACCTGGATGACGATAATGTCTGGCAGCAGGCTCCGGCTAACGCTGTACAATACCTTATCCTTGTCGGTAATCGTGTCGTGAATTATGCCGTCAAAAAAGGGGCGGTAGTTATTGCAGCTGCCGGGAACGACGGCATGAATTCAGATGGAAATGGTTCTCTGTTCACACTCCCTGCCGATCTTGAAAACGTAATTGCCGTTTCATCCACAGCTCCGTATGGATGGATTCTGGATCAGGACGGGTCACTGGATATACCTGCAAGCTACACAAATTACGGTGTTTCGCTCGTTGACCTGGCTGCTCCGGGAGGTGATTTCGATTTTCCTGTTGTAGATCCTGTATACGGTCCGCTTTACAGATATGACATGATCATAAGTACAGGTGCCGGACCGATACCGAACACAAATACCTGGTCGTTCTACTGGATGGCAGGAACCAGCATGGCATCACCTCACGTTGCAGGGGTGGCTGCGCTGGTAATCGGGAAAAACGGAGGAAAAATGAAACCTGTCGATGTCATGCAGCAACTATTTAAAACTGCTGATAAAATTGATAAAAACGGAATATCAGATTATTACGGAAACGGGCGGGTAAACGCTTTCCGGGCAGTGACGGAATAAATACCCGGGGGCTTCCTTTTCTCACAGAGCTGACCTGCTAACTCATTATTCTTTGTGCATCAAGCAGCAGCGATCTTGCGGCCACATTATGCGGACAGCTCTTTTCGCAATCACCTTCGCAGGTTGCACACCTGTTGGGATATTGTGACATCAGCTCCTTGTATGGATTTCCCGTGGTATTCTTTTCATTATAGTATTGGGAATAGTAATAATACCTCAGTATGGTTCCTACGGGGATGTGAACAGGGCAACTTCCTTCGCAACTGTTACACCCTATGCGACAGTTGAGAAAGCCCATGCTGTCCCTGAAATCGGAAAGCAATTCTGCCGAAGCACTGTCAAGCTTTTCGCCTGAAAGGCCGACAAACAAACCGATATCTGCGAAAGTCCTGAATCTGCAGCATATGGTGCTGACATTTTCATTTGACAGTATATAACGGTAAGCCCCCTTTTTCAGGTCATCCATACTTGTCATATTGTATTTGCTGAAAAAAGCCCTGGCTTTTTCCATCTGGACCTTCTTCGTTTCATAATCCTTCCTTTGAAATACCCCCAGCTCTCCACCACTGTTAAGTATCCTCTCATATTCTTCGTACACTCCGACAGGATTGGATTTCATAATCATTGTGCCGATGTCGTTTGATTTGCAGGCCTTTAATACTCTCTCTCCCATCTCCGGATCAAGGAAGTTGTAGGGAAAAAACAGAACATCATACCTGCCGTCATCAATCGCAGCCATAAGTATATCTTCAAGACTGCCACCCTGTTCCTGCCACCATAGAGATCCGTGACATGAGAGACCCCTGAACCGTATCTTCCCCTCCTTTTTAAGCTTGTCGCATGCTTTGTGAAAGTTTTTATCACCCACTTTGACAATGCTCTGGGCCTGGTGCATCATGTAAAGATCTATATAAGCCGTGCCCAGCCTTTTACGGCTTGCTTCCGCCCGGTTGTAAATATCATCCTGTGATGCTCCTATGCCCAGGGATGTATTTATCTTGGTTGTAACAAACAGCGATTCCCGCTCAATCTTACGGATGGTATTCCCGATCAGCGATTCATTGTTCCCGTTATCATAGCTTTCAGCAGTTTCAATGAAGTTGACACCGGATGCAATCGCTGCTTTAAGGACTGATTCAGAATAAGGTACACCTGAGCCTATGTCAGAGACCATTGCTCCGGTCCTTCCCATCCGCCGGTAGTCTTTGATTTTTGGCAGGGCATCTGTCTGATCTGACAGGGACATTGCCTTGTGGACTGTCAGGCCTATTCCAAGTGTGCCTGCAGCCGTTTTTCTTATGAAGTTCCTCCTATCGAATTTGTTGTGAGCCATTGTTTCACAATTTACTCCAGAATTTGAGTCAAGTCAAGTGCTTCAGGAATTAAATCCGGAACAAAAAATGATTACTTCTTCGGGAGCAGAGCTTCAATTACATCGGTTCATTAATGGCGTAAAAGACCAATATGAAAATATATTGATATACATATCCCTATTAAGTCATTTTACTTACTCTTTGCTGGCCGGGGATTAATATTTTGCACTCTGATAACGGAATAATACCCCTTTATGATTTCTCCATTATTGAGTCATCTGTTAATCCCCTTCATTATTGCAATGTTTCTGGCAATAAACATGGGGGGAAGCGGAACTGGACCTGCATTCTCAGCTGCTTACGGGGCCAATGTCATCAGGAAGAGCCTGATCCCCGGGCTATTTGGTCTGATGGTATTTTTGGGTGCCGTAATTGCAGGAAAAGGAACTGCAACAACACTCGGTCAGGAAATACTTTCCCCGGAACTGATGTCATTTCCGCTGGTATCCATTATCCTTTTTTCAGTTTCAATATCACTTCTCATCGCTAATCTGTTTGGCATTCCGCAATCCACCAGCCAGTCTACGGTTCTTGCAGTAGTGGCACCGGCAATGTATTTCAACGAGCTGAATAATGAAAAACTGGTCTTCGAGGTGATCCCTGCCTGGTTCATATTACCCCTCTTCTCTTTTTTAATTAGCTTTCTTCTGGGGAAATATATCTATCGGCCCATGCGACGGAGAGGATTAACACAGTCAAGGGCTCAGAATGCCAATATGAAGCCGGTATGGGATGGCCTGATCATGGTGATGTCATTATATGTGGCTTTTTCCATCGGATCAAATAATGTCGCGAACGCGTCAGGCCCGATAGCTTCAATGACAGCAAATGAGCTTAATATTTCAGCAGATAAAAATTTCATTTTGATCATGATTCTTTCGACCCTGCTTGTTGCCCCCAATTTTGCTATCGGAAGCTCATTGTTTGGAGATAAAATATTGAAGAATACAGGAAAGGAAATAGTTTTGTTCGGGAAATTTGAGGCTGTCATAATATCATTTGTATCAGCCAGTTTGCTTTTATATGCATCGATTAGCAAGGGAATACCATCCTCTCTGGTACAGTTAAATGTTGCTGCAATTCTCGGTATAGGAGTCGCAAAGCTAGGTCCTAACAACATCTTCAGAAAGACCGAGGTCCGGAAGTTCTTTCTTATGTGGCTTATCGCCCCATTGATTGCCTTTGCGCTGTCTCTGTTCCTGACCCTGATGGCAGACAGGCTGGGGTATCTGAATTAAAGGTTCTGCAGGTCAGCCGGCTGCCCGCTTCGTCATGACAGCCAGTCTCCGGGTTCACCCTCTTCGGGGATTGATTGATCATTTATTTTGTATAAGTTCGCCGTCAGTGCTTACAGCTACAATTAATGGAAGGTCTTTTTGATTACAGCCTCTGGGGATTATTCCTGGCCAGCTTCCTGGCAGCTACTGTTGTCCCCTTCAGCTCCGAAGCCCTTCTTACCTTCCTGATCATCAACGGTACTGATCCCTATGCTGCTGTCCTCGTCGCCACAGCAGGGAACTGGCTCGGCGGAATGAGCAGCTATGCAATCGGTTATATGGGGAAATGGGTGTGGATTGAAAAGTACCTCAGAATAAAACGCGAGACCATAGAAAAATGGCATGACATGCTCTATAGAAAGGGAGCATTATTTGCATTACTGAGCTGGGTCCCTGCAGTAGGAGATATTTTTGCTGTCGGGCTTGGACTTTTACGGTCAAGCATCCCGATCACTGCCGGTGCAATGCTTGCCGGGAAGTTTCTGCGATATGTTATCTGGGGATGGCTGACAGGGCTTGTGTTCTGAGATGAACGGTAAAACATAAACCTTAACTTTGGACGATAAAAAACCATTCAACCACTCTTCACAATGTCGAAACTCTTTTCATCACTGACCATAAGGGAAATAACCCTGAAAAACCGTATCGTTATGTCTCCCATGTGCCAGTATTCGGCATCAGACGGGTTTTCAAGTGACTGGCACCTGGTTCATTACGGCTCCAGGGCGTCGGGGGGAGCAGGACTGATCATCATGGAAGCGACAGCGGTCTCTCCGGAGGGAAGGATCACTCCCGGAGACCTGGGCTTATGGAGTGATGATCATATTCAGGGACTGAAGAAAATTGTAAGTTTCATTCACGGGCAGGGTTCAGTGGCCGGGATACAGCTTGCCCATGCAGGGCGTAAGGCTTCCTGTGCTGTGCCCGTGCAGGGAGGGAGGCAGCTTGATGAGAGGCACGGCGGGTGGCAGACCGTAGCCCCGTCGGGCATCCCTTTCATGGAAGGAGACCGGACCCCGGAGGCGCTGGATGAAAAGGGCATCAGCCAGGTGATCTCAGGCTTCACGAATGCGGCAATACGTGCCCGTGAAGCCGGGTTCATGGTGGCGGAGATACACAGTGCCCATGGCTACCTTCTGCAGGAATTTCTCTCTCCCCTAAGCAACCGGCGCACCGATGAGTACGGCGGCTCTTTTGACAACCGTATCCGGCTGCTGAGGCAGGTCGTTGAGGCAGTCAGATCCGTATGGCCCGCGGGTAATCCGCTTTTTGTTCGCATCTCCTCGACAGACTGGACGGAAGGGGGCTGGGAGGCTGAGGACAGTGTGAGGTTGGCTACCATATTGAAGGAGAAGGGTGTCGATCTTATTGACTGCTCTTCAGGGGGGAATGTTTATAATGCTGTCATACCGTTCAGCCCCGGTTACCAGGTCCCTTTCGCCGAAGCCGTGCGAAAAACAGGAATACTGACGGGAGCGGTGGGGCTGATAACCCTGGCCGGCCAGGCCGAATCGATTATGCGGGAAGAGAAGGCTGATCTTATCCTGATGGGAAGGGAACTGCTGAGGAATCCCTACTTCCCGTTGCATGCCGCCCGCGAACTGGGTGATGACATATCATGGCCCGTGCAGTATCTCAGGTCAAAATAGATCTGCAGGCTGCCACTCCTTTGCAGACAGGCGAAATTCAATCCAGCGTTGCCAGTATACTGTCGAGAAACACCTGCCAGTCAATCACTCCCCGGGGGGTGCAGCCGGTGCGTACTATAAC
>JALOMK010000146.1 GCA_025455505.1 Bacteroidales bacterium | reverse complement strand
GGTACGGGGACCGGCCGGTGCCACAGGTGGCGCTGCTATACCCTTCGGAGAGTTACCAGAGGAGTTCCCCTGTGCCGTATTCAAGGTCTCTTTCGATGCTCCAGGGCACGCTCTATTCACTTCTTGACGGACAAAACTGTGTTGAAATCCTTATGGAGCACCACCTGTCAGGCAACATGAGCAAATACCCGCTAATTATAGTTCCCGAATGCAACTACCTTTCTGATTCCTTTATAGCTGAGTTGCGGCAATATGCCAGGAACGGGGGCAGGCTTCTTGTGATAGGAGCTGAAACTGCTGGTCTTTTCAGGGAAGAGCTTGGTATTGAGTCGTATACAAAACAGGCAAAGAGTCAGGTCTTTTTTGAGTCGGGAGGGAGGATAGGTTCGGCCCGGACAGAAATTGCTGACATTAAGCTGCGGCCGGATGCAAACGCATATTCGATGTTTTACAGGGGAAGTGATTTCAATGCACCGTCTGACATGATAGCTGCAAGCATAAGCAATTCAGGCAGCGGAAGGGTCGCAGGGATTTATTTCAATGCCGGTTCCTGTTATTCGGAATACAAGACTCCCCTCCTGCGTGACTTTCTGTCGGAGATCATTTCCGAGCTCTATCGCGACCCTCTTGTACGAGTGAGCGGATCGCAGCTCGTACATGTAGCATTGAACCGGCTTAACGGGAAAACATACGTGAACCTTATAAATGTCGCCGGAGAACATACCAACCAGACAGCAATCGGCTACGACCAGGTTCCTGCGCTCGAAAACCTTGAAGTCTCAATCAGGACGGAAACAAAGCCGTCAGCCATTATGCTTCAACCGGAAGGGAAAAAGCTGAAGTTCAGCTACAAGGACGGTATTTCAACAGTGAAAGTCGGAAGGCTGGCCTTGCATTCGATACTTGAAATCAGCTTCAGAATCTGATACTCATCTGTATCTTGAACAGAACCTGATCTTCAAGTGCTTTGTAACGGTGATCCGTGTTACTGCTTTTGCCGGTATTATTGTTGTAAACAAGATAGATTATGTTTCCCGGGCGGATCTGCCAGAAGAGCCTGCCGTTGTATCCGATCTCTTCAGATCCGTCGTCGTACTGAAGATAATTATTAATTCCAAGGTTCGGGTTTAGATATAGATTCAGTCTTGCAAAAAGGACATTCTCCGTAAAATTTCCCTGAGGCATCCAGCCACGCACGTTGTTTGCACCTGCCTCGATTGTGACATATCCGCCAAAGCGTCCCGATATTGCACCTGAAATGTCAGTCAGCTCTCCATCGTAGAACTCTCCGAAGCGGCTTTCGAGCGATAATACAAACATCCTGTGGGACGCGGTGGACACTTCCAGACCATAATTCATAAACCTGTAGTCGCCAACCGGTATAATTACTCCGTCAGAAACCTCGAAATCCTCCTGCAGAACATCCCTTATCCATTCAACTTCAAAAGAAACTTCCTCACCGCTTTCAGTTTTGAACACCAGCGGTGACAGCCTGAAATTCATGCTCTCCGGATCACCGTTAAGTCTCCAGTAATTTTGCAGCCTGAATCCAAATGTAAACTGCCTGACAATATCACCTACGAAGCCGCCTGCCGGACGGGGCATGTACCTGAAGCCAAGATTTGTCATATGGTAGCCTTTCCTGGGCAGGAAGCCGAGCCCGGGGTCAATCGAATCTCCGAAAAAAGTATAGCTTAATGCGGCGTCAATCAGGTCGTTGGGGTAATCAATTTTAAACCCGAACCCGCTTTTGTTTCCTCCTTTTTTCTCATTCCAGTTTTTTACGCCCCACAGGTCAACGGAGAAGTTATCGGTTCCCATGAACTTTGACGTCTTATATCTGAAGTCGGCACCGGAGAGAGTATTTTTCTCCCCCGACTGGCTTCCGTTGGTGAGAATAACACCTACCCTCGATTCTTCGAGTATGTTCTGCGAAACCCTGCCTGCAAACATATTGGTCGATTGTAAAGGACCTGAACTTCCGGATTGTACGTCAAGAACCGAGATATTCGTATTTCCGACTTTCCCGAACACTTTTGCTCCAAAATCAAGAGGGACCTGCTCGCCCTTGTATAGCCCGATCCGCCTGCTGAAAAAAGGGAGGAAAGTAGAGGATGAAGTGCTTCCATATTCGAAAATGTCGGACCCTTCGAGAAAGAAGGTTCTTTTCTCAGGATAGTAGAGCGGGAAACGTGTAATATTTATCCTGCGCTGATCTACCTCTGTTTCGGCAAAGTCGGTATTGACTGTTATGGCTGCAGTAAGATTCGGAGTAATGTTCTTGTACAAATCAAAACCTCCTGTTACGCTGTAATCTGCTTTTTCATCGTCGGTTTTATCATCATTCCGTGAGAGCTTTCCATAGGGTCGGAATGTTACTCCCAAACCCTGTTTAATGTCCTCTATTCCATCGAGTAATCCTGCATCCGCCGGATTTGAGAAATAGCTGTTGAGGCTGATTCCCGAGAATCTTATAATTTCCTGCTTTCTTGCTATATATCTTTCAAGGTTGAAGCCCCAGGTTGTAAGCTTTGGATTAAAAGCGACAGTCAGGAATGGTATGGCTATTTCAGCCGTCCAGCCTTCGTCATCTATTGTGCAGCGTGCATCCCACAGTCCGTCCCACCCGAGGCTCAGGTGCTCCCCCGATGCAAAACCCTCGCTTTTTGCTCCTTTAGGGTTAACAATGAATACATAACCAGTCCTCTTGTCAAGAAAAGGATCAAGAAGAATGCTTACCTGGTCCTCTTCCGGTTCTTCAGCCTTATCGCGCATCATATTTAATGCTGAAATTTTGCCAGGTTCTGAATCATGGCACCTTATCCCGAATATTACAGATCCCGGGGTATAAATGATACTGATCTCTGTGAGCTCGGTGGGTGTGTTCCCCGGAACAGGCTCTACCATTCTGAATTCTGAGAACGGAATTGCATTTTTCCAGACTTCATCATCAAGCCGTCCATCGATAAGCGGTGCAGTGGCTGACTTTAAAGCTGCAATTCTAAGCTCCTGCCCAGGCACTGCGTAAGTAAGAAACAGACTTGCAAGAAGGATGATGAGTCTTCTATTCATATGGCTGGAAATAAATATAATAAGAGTCTGTATATATGTTGGCATTATATAAATATTACAGTTCTGAATTTAATTATTTAATTCTGATTTCCTTCGACCTTTACAATTCGATTAAAAGGCCTATTTTAGGGTTTACAAACAGATGATCCATGAGAAAGCCATTTTCAACTGCAATTGTTATTATTTACTCACTGATCGCAATTTCGTGCGCGGAGGATGTTAAAAAGCCTGAAGCCAGAATTTATGAGCCGTCTTTCGCTCCCGACCTTGAATCGTTCAGGCAATACCAGTACCCTGAATGGTTTAGTGACGCCAAATTCGGGATATGGGCCCATTGGGGGCCGCAGGCAGTGCCGCGGCAGGGCGACTGGTATGCCAGGAAGATGTATGAATCGGATATTGTCAACAGGCGGACAAATGAGCCGACAGGAAAGCCAAGCCGGGAATACCTGTATCATGTTGAGCATTACGGGCATCCTTCGAAATTCGGATACAAGGACATAATTCCTCTCTGGAAGGCTGAAAGATGGGATCCTGAAAAACTTATGGCTTTATACAAGAGGGTAGGGGCAAGATATTTTGTAAGCATGGCTACCCACCACGACAACTTTTTCCTGTGGGATTCGAAAATACACAGGTGGAACTCGGTGAAAATGGGTCCCATGAAGGATGTCGTCGGCCTCTGGCAGGCAGCCGCAAAGAAAGAAGGACTGCGTTTCGGAGTATCGGAACATCTCGGGGCAAGCTATACCTGGTTCCGGCCCAGCCATGGAGCTGACAAAAGCGGTCCGATGAAAGGTGTGCCTTATGATGGCGCCGATCCTCAGTACCAGGACCTGTATCACCCAAAAACAGCAGCTGATGATTATGCCTGGTATACAAAGGACAGCCTTAACCAGCAGAACTGGTTTGCAAGCATATCGGAACTGCTCGAAATGTATAAGCCTGACCTTCTGTATACCGACGGGGCTCTTCCTTTCGAAAAATATGGGCAGCGTATGCTTGCAAACTTCTATAACCAGGATATAATCAAGAACGGTGGCTTACTGGAGGCTGTTTATACCTGCAAGCACCTTCAGCCTGAAGGACGTTGGGTGAGGGACATAGAAAGGGGAGCTATGGATTCGATAAGCCCGGAGCCCTGGCAGACCGATACCTCAATCGGTGACTGGTACTACAGGACCGGACAGAAGTATATGACCGGTGTTGAAGTGATACAGATGCTGGTGGATATTGTAAGCAAAAACGGCAACCTCCTGCTGAATGTGGTGCAGACACCTGAGGGGGATCTCGAGCCTGACGTTCTGGACATTCTTGAAGAGATAGCTGAATGGACACCGGTGAACGGTGAAGGTATTTATGGAACCCGTCCGTGGAAGGTCTACGGAGAGGGACCCTCGATCAGCAACCAGGAAAAGGGCACTTTTGGCGGCGTGAGGGATGTAAGGCCTTATGAGGCCGGAGACATCAGGTTCACAGCAAAGGAGAATGCAGTATTCGCCTTCAGCATGCAGAAACCCGAAGGACAGCTGAAGATTGTATCGCTTGGAAAGAAGGCCGGCCTTGAGGAAAGAAAGATTAAATCAGTGAGAATCCTGGGCAGCAGCGAAAGGATTAAGTGGAAGCAGGAGGAGGATGCACTCGTAATTGCAATGCCATCAACCCTGCCTGAATGGATTGTGACAGGGTTCAGGATAGATTTCAGATGATGAAAGTCACTCTGATAATAGCGTTGTGCCTTCTTGCCGGTATCAGGGATACTGTGGCTCAGGAGAAGGGAGGAAAGCCGCTTATGATGTTCGGTGATCCCTCGAGGACGGGTTCTCCCTTTTCAAAAGACCCGCATGTTATTTTTTTTGAAGGCAGGTACCTCATGTATTATTCGATACGGCCTTACAGCGACAAGGACAATCCTGTGAAGGGTCTGGGCATAGGTATTGCAGAGAGTGATGATCTTATCGGATGGAGAAAGACGGGTGAGATCATTCCGGCTGCCGATTATGAAGCAAAGGGCCTGTGTGCCCCCTGTGCAAGGGTCATCGACGGGAAAGTCCATCTTTTTTACCAGACCTATGGAAACGGCAAGGATGATGCAATCTGTCATGCCACATCCACAGACGGGATTACTTTCATGCGGAACAGTACAAATCCTGTATTCAGGCCCGGCGGCGACTGGAACTGCGGCAGGGCCATTGATGCCGAGGTCATCGAATACATGGGGAATTATTATCTCTATTATGCCACACGCGATCCATCGTACAAGATCCAGATGCTGGGAGTGGCGATGGCCCCGGGGAATACTGATTTCGGGCGCCAGGACTGGACGAACATTTCGGAAGATGCCCCGATACTGAAGCCGGAACTCGGGTGGGAGAAGGACTGTATCGAAGGAGCATCAGTTATCGAAAGGAAGGGGAAATTGTACATGTTCTATGCCGGCGCTTACAACAATGCTCCACAGCAGATCGGGGTCGCTGAAAGCAGCGACGGCATCAGCTGGAAACGGCTTTCCGAAGAGCCTTTCCTTAAGAACGGAGCCCCCGGCAGCTGGAACTCATCCGAATCGGGCCACCCTCATATTTTCAGGGACGAAAACGGTAGAACATGGCTCTTTTTCCAGGGAAACAATGACAATGGGAAGACCTGGTTCCTTTCGAAAGTTGAAGTTAAGTGGACAAAGAAGGGCCCTGTGACAGCAAAGTATTAACAGACATCATATATCGATGAAGTCATCCTATCGCTGGGTAATCCTTTGCATCTTCATGCTGATAACCTTTTCCGCGGAGGTCCAGTGGCTGACACATGCCGCTGTTGCCAGGCCTGCAGCGGTTTTCTACAAGGGTCAATTTGACGGGAATTCTTTTTTCAATATCGATTTTCTCGCAATGTCCTATATGATAATGTTCCTTGTTTTCAGTTTCCCTGCTTCGTACAT
>JALOMK010000145.1 GCA_025455505.1 Bacteroidales bacterium | reverse complement strand
TTGAATCGCGATATGCAAATCTTCATCAAGTTCCCGGCCAATTATGATAGCAATCCTCAGAAGATCTACCCTTGCATGTATGTAACCGATGCAAACCTGACATTCGCCCTGGTGGCGAATATCGCCGGAGTTTATTCTGTTCCTGAGGTTGTTGAACCACAGATTTTTGTAGTTGGAATAGGATATAAAGTCAGTGTTCTTGCTGAATGGGGCGGATACAGGACAGGCGATTTAACACCTACAAATATTCCGGCACGTGATGCATACTGGTCCGGAGTTTTTTCAAAAATGGGAGGAATAAAAGTTGAGGCCAAAACCGGAGGAGCTCCTCAGTTCCTTGATTTCATTGAAAAGGAACTGTTCAGCTTTATGGAATCAAACTATCGGATTTCACCTGCAGGAAGGGGCCTTGGAGGTTATTCGTACGGGGGCTTGTTTACGCTTTATGCAATGCTGAGCAGGCCAGGACTTTTTAGTATCTACTATGCAGGCAGTCCCTCAATAAGCTATGACAATGGCTTTCTTTTCACTCTTGAAGAGAAATTTGCACAGGATCATCAGGACCTTAATGCAAAACTTTTCATGTCGGCAGGCGGAGCCGAAGGAGCGACAATGACCGATAATATGAACATGATGGCCGAAAAACTTAAGTCGAGGAATTACTCCGGGCTGAAATTAACCACGGCTGTCTTTCCTGATGAAAATCACATGACTTGCGTCCCTGCTTCTGTAATGCGGGCCTTTGATGTGCTGTATCATCAAAAGTAATATCCGGGGAGATGCATACTTCCGTCTTTATAGTCTTAAAAGACGATAATTTCGTAGTTTCGGGCTTAATTACGAAATATCAGAGAGTATGGATAACACAAAAATATTCAGGATGCCCTTTGCAAATGTTTATCCACTTTACATTCAGAAGGCTGAGAAAAAGGGCCGTACAAAGGCAGAGGTGGATGAAATTATCTACTGGTTGACAGGCTATGACGAAAAAACGTTTCAGAAACATCTTGATGACAAAAGTGATTTTGAAACATTCTTCTCCGATGCGCCGCAGATAAATCCGAACGTCATAAAGATCACAGGCCTGATCTGCGGTTACCGGGTGGAGAAGATCGACGACAAACTGATGCAGAAGATCCGCTACCTTGATAAGCTTGTCGATGAGCTGGCCAAGGGGAAGGCGATTGAGAAGATACTCCGGAAGTAAAGGCGTCAAGGCGTCAAGGCGTCAAGGCGTCAAGGCATAGAGGCATAGAGGCATGAGGCATAAAGGCTATGAGCCGGGAGAAATGCAGAGGGGGAAGGTATTTTAGTATCTAAGGTTTCGGAGGTATTCTCCTGCCGATTTCATGCAGGCCAGCCCGTCAGGCACATTGTCGCGCTCAATCATGAAATGCTTTATGCCCTGCCTGTCTGACTCCCTGAAAACAGCAGGGAAATCAATAATACCCGACCCGGGGCATTCGAAATCCATTGCAGTTCCTGGTGCCATGTCCTTAATATGCAGTATATTGTACCTCCCGGGGTATTTCTTCATAAGCCCGACCGGATCTGCACCACCTTTGGCTGCCCAATAGATATCGAGTTCGCACTTTACAAGACCAGGATCGGTATTCTGCATCAGGAAATCGAAGGGAAGTCCCTCCTCCATGGCAACGAACTCCTTATCGTGATTATGCCACGCGAATTCCATTCCTTTATCCCTGCAGGCCTTACCCAGGAAGTTTAGTCTTTCCGCGCTTTTTCTGCATTCAGTCAGGCTGAAAGGAGCTCCTGTATACCAGGGCCAGTAAACAATTGCAATTTTCGCCTTAAGCTTCACCAGGAGATCCAGGCTCTTTTTAAGGTCTTCATCAGTGACTTTAAACTCAAATCCGCCGGCCACGAGCTTGATTTTTACCTCATCAAGGTAAGAAAGGAACTCTTCGGGACTGTTACCCATGAAGTTACCCGTCTCAATTTCGGTGAAGCCGAATGAAGCAGCCTTTTTCAGGGTGCCCTTCCAGTCAGTTTCAAGTTCTTTGCCAATAATGCCGGAAATGAAGCCGAAGTTTTTAATCTTTTTTCCCTGCGGTGCTGCAAACAGGTCAAGGGCCAGCGGAGAAAGAACCACGGCTGCTGTGGTTCCGGAAATGAATTTACGCCGGGTGATCATAATTATCTTATTTTATGGGGATATGTTGATGGTTCTTTATTAATATTTTGGTAAGGTCCAGGGTTTGCGGTATTCCGGGGTGATCAGCTTATTTGCCGACTCACTGTTTGTGAAGCGGTTGTTTTTATCGTCCCATAATAGCACCGGTTCGCCGCATCTTCCGGCAATGTTGGGTATATGTACGTGCAAAGCGGCAGCTTTTCCAATCTCCGGAGGGCAGGCAGGCTTGTTCCTGCTTCGTATGCAGTCGAGAAAGTTTCTGACGTGTTCCCCATGTGATTCCTGTCCGCCGGTATATTTATATTCCTCAACCTTGTTCTTTTTTGCCCGGCTGTCCCATTCCGGCGTGAGGATGAGCTTTGACCTGTCGGCTACAAGCGTCCCCATGTCGCCCACAAAAGCAAGCCCGTAGGATGAATCATATGGTCCTTTCCCGATACCGGCCGTGACGTTGTAGTTGATTACAAAATCCTTGTTCGGATATACTATTGCCATGGAGTCGAAAGTCTCATGGCTCCTGGGATGGCTGTAAGTGTTGTCTGCATAAACAAGAACTTTTCCGGGCGCACTTGTAATATTTCCGGCCCACAGGGCCATATCGACAAGGTGGACTCCCCAGTCGGAAGCAAGTCCGCCGCCATAATCCCAGAACATTCTCCATGAGCCGTGGAAACGTGTCCTGTTAAATGACCTTGATGGTGCAGGCCCGAGCCACATGTCGAAATCAACACCTGCCGGAGGCTGTTCATCGGGGACTATTTCCTGCCCTACACCGTATTCGAAGTTTGCCCATACATCCACTTTCCTGAGTTTCCCTATGCCTCCTCCCTTGATAATTTCCATAGCCTTGTTGAAGACAAAGCTGCTGCGCTGCTGCTGTCCCACCTGGACGATCATGTTCTTGTGGTACTTTGCCGCATTTACAATTATGTTGCATTCAGCAATAGTATTTGCCATCGGTTTCTCAACATATACATGCTTGCCGGCTTCAAGCGCGCTTACAGTAACGAGGCAGTGCCAGTGGTCGGGCGTGCCGACAATAACTGCATCGATGTCTTTCCTTTCGAGGACTTTCCTGAAATCGCCATAGAGGTCTGGTTTCTGGTTATAGTTTTTTAATACTGTCGCAGCCCTTTCGTTAAGGACTCCCGAGTCGACGTCGCAAAGGGCAACGCATTTAACACCCTCATTCGAGAGATGCTTTTCGAGGATCCCGAAACCCATGTTCCTGCAGCCGATGAGTGCTACATTGATCGTGTCGGAAGGGCTGACAGGAGTTTCCCAGGCCTTCGAAGGCAATACTGATAGCATACCGAAGCCTGCTGTTGTAAAGGCTGTGCGGTTGATGAAATTACGACGGTTCATTTGATTTTTATTTTAAAGTTAAGAGAATTCCTCATGAAACGGACTTCAAATGTTTAATGTTTGATGTAACTTCACTATGTAATTCCATTACAGAGGCTGACACCAGCATTAATTGTCATGAAAATTATAAACAAACTCGAAAAGAAGTCATTTGGACCCTTCGGGTCATCGACAGGTTTTTTCATGTTGATCGGCGGAATGATAGTTCTGTTTTTCAGCCTGGCCTGGGGTATTGCCCTTGTACTCACCGGAGCATTCGCAGCTTTTACCTATACCGCCACAATTATTGATGCCGGTAGAAAAAGAGTGAAGCACGCCGATTACATATTCGGGTTGTTTCCTGCCGGCAGGTGGATATATATTCAGAACTCCATGAAGCTTGGCCTTAAAAAAAACAGGAGGGGCTACCTGGGATATATGAGGGTTACACAACCGCTGTCGATTGAATATGAGGATGTAAGGGTTAATCTGTATGACAGTTCAGGCAAGCAGTTGCTGCCTCTTATGAAATACAATAGCAGGGAGGAGGCAGAGAATGGTCTGAAAACCCTGCAATCCTTGCTTGGGTTATAATTTTTGCAAACGGGATTAATTTTCAAAAATGGGAGCGAAAGAAATTTTTACCAGGATTGCCTGGGTTCCTGCCTGGGCTTTGGCATTATTGTCAGCTCTTCTTGTTGCAGTGTTGACAGGCATACTTAATAATTATATCGAGATTCCCTGGACCTACATATTCTGGAGCCTGTCCCTTGTCCTGGCTTCATTCCTGATCTGTATAATTCACCCTGAGAATGTAATTGCAGTGCCATTTCTCTGCAATATCCTTTCAATTCTTCCGGCTGCCTGTGATAACACATTCTGGACTACTTCCTTCGGAATTATAATCGGTTCAGGTATAGTTCTATCCGTGATATCGGGACATTTAGGAGCCAGTATCGGAAGGAAGCGTAAGGTTTCCAGGGAATAAAGCCCATTACTGGCTTAAGAGAACTGGAAGACTGCTTCCTGGGGCCGCTAATGTGTGTGAAATCTCATAATTGAATAATCATATGAAAAAAGCTGCAATCTTAGTAACTTTGATTTTAGTAATTTTCTTCGGCTAAGATGGGCTATTTTGAATAGAAATGCATCTCCTCGATGTATTTCCATACTGCCGGAGGGAGAAAGTAAGACATGTTCTTCCCTTTCCTGATGCTTTTCCTGATAAAGGTTCCGGAAATGTCCATAAGCGGGGCTTTGACAGTATGAATATCTGCTGATTTCAGAATGCTTTCAAGAGCGAGGGATACCGGTTTTACACATCCCGGCCTGGGGTATACATATATAGTGTAATTCTTTACAAGATATTCACCGTTCTTCCACTTGTGAAGGGTATAGAGATTATCCTCACCCATGATAAGGCTGAACCTGTGCCCCGGGTGCTTTTCAGTCAGGCTGGCAAGAGTGTCGACGGTATATGAGGGCTGAGGCAGCCTGAACTCTATGTCGGAAGCCCTGAACTTATTATTTTCTCCAATGGCGAGCCAGGTCATGTGCAGCCTCTGGTTATCGTCGAGGAGCGTCTCCTTCTTCTTAAGGGGATTATGAGGACTTACTACAAACCACACCTGATCGAGAGGCGTGAACTCCGTCATGTAGCCAGCAATTGCCATGTGCCCAATATGAATCGGGTTGAACGACCCGAAATATAAACCGACCTTTGTCATAATTATTCAGCCCCTGAAAGGAAGTCCCTTACTTTTTTCAAAGCCTCCGCCTGCGCTGTGCAAAGATCGTCATTAATGACAATAGTGTCAAACATGCCGGCAAGCTTTATCTCTTCTTCCGCCTTTCCGACCCTTACTGCAATTACCTCTGGAGTATCCGTTCCCCGGTTCTTCAGCCTGGCTTCAAGCTCCGCCACCGATGGTGGCATGATAAATAGCGAAAGGGCACTGTCGGCAAAGACCTTTTTCAGGCTGATCCCCCCCTTCACATCAACATCAAAAAGGAGATGCCCTCCGCTGCCCCAAATCCTATCAACCTCGCTCCTCAGAGTTCCGTACATGGTCCCGTTATATACCTCTTCCCACTCTACGAATTGTCCTTCAGACACTCTCTTCCTGAAATCGACGGCATCGAGAAAGAAATATTCCACTCCGTTCTTTTCTGAACCGCGGGGCTTGCGAGTGGTTGCCGATACCGAAAACCCGAGTCTTAATCCGCTTTCGAGCAGGTGATTTACTATTGATGTCTTACCCGCACCCGACTCCCAACTCCCAACTCCCAACTCCCCACTCCCCACTCCCAACTCCCAACTCCCAACTCCCAACTCCCAACTCCCAACTCCCAACTCCCAACTCCCAACTCCCCACTCCCAACTCCCCACTCCCAACTCCCAACTCCCAACTCCCAACTCCCAACTCCCAACTCCCAACTCCCCACTCCCAACTTCTTATAATACGTTCAGTGTCTGTTCCTTGATCTTTTCGAGTTCGTCTTTCATCATAACAACCTGTTTCTGTATAGAGGCGTCGTTAGCCTTGGAGCCTATTGTATTTATCTCTCTTCCAATCTCCTGTGCTATGAAATTAAGGAGTTTGCCGTTTGGTGCCGGTCCGTTCATTGTTTCGATGAAATAGTCGCAATGGGTGCGCAGCCTCACCTTCTCCTCGTTTATGTCGAACTTCTCGAGGTAGAAGATAAGCTCCTGCTCAAAGCGGTTCCTGTCGACATTCTCCGAACCCACATTGTCAGCGAGCAGCTGCTCAAGCTTTTCCCTGACCCTTACAATCCTTGCTTCCTCGAAAGTGGCTGCATTCTCTAGCAGGGCCAGTATCCTGCCTATGCACTTTTTCATGTCAGCCATTATAGAATTTCCCTCCTCTGTCCTGTATAGGTCGAGCATCGAAACCGATTCAAGAATCTGCTCCTTCACAAGCGCCCATTCACTTTCGTCCAGTTCAGGCTTTTCTGTCTTCAGTGTGTCGGGAAGTTTCATTATTGCAGAGAAGATCTGGTCGTCGAGGTCTATTTTCAGGTCCGAGGCAATCTCCCTGAACTGGTTGTAATAGTTCCTGACTGCAGCCTTGTTGATTACTGTCACTGATTCCTCGTCGAGCATGTCAAAATAAATCGAAAGATCTATCTTCCCCCTGTCGAGCTTCTGGCTAATAATGTTTCTTATTTCGGGTTCCTTTTCCTTGTAAAGCCAGGGCAGCTTTGTGTTAAGGTCAAGCTGCTTTGAGTTTAGCGATTTGATCTCGATTGTGATCTTCTTCTGTGGTGTTTCGGCTATCGCCTTGCCAAAACCTGTCATTGATTTTATCATGTTTTCGTCCTTATATTCCTATTTCAACATTTCTTTTGCACAGGGCTCATATTTATCCCCTGCCGGGAGGGGCCAGGGGTGGGTAAAAACGGCGCACGACGAACGACATACGACAAACGGTGTAAAGGTATGTGGTATGCGGTATGCGGCAATGTGTTCCACTCCACCGGAGGGTCCAGTGGTGGGTAAAACCGACGCACGACATACGACGCAAGGCGTGAGGCATGGTGCTTATTTATTAAGTTCATATTTAACAACTGCTTTGGTTTTCCAGCGGCCTGTCCTGTAATAGCCCCACGAGAGCATTAATCCGACGAACCAGCCGGCTGGAATCGACCACCATATTCCTGCCGGACCCATCTTCTGCGAGAAAATCCAGGCAAAGGGGATCCGTATTATCCACAGCGAGAGCAGCGAGAAGAACATAGGTACCAGTGTGTCACCTGCCCCGCGCATCAGTCCCGTATAGATGAACATAAGAGTGAACATTACATAATATGAGCTCATTATTTTAAGATACTTATCAACTATCCTTATCACTTAACTGTCGTACGTGAAAAGCATCATCATAAGGTGTCCGAAGAGTACAATTGCAACAGATGTAACAATTGTTACAATTCCCGACATCTTCACAGTTGCAATCAGTCCTGACCTTACCCTTTCAATCTTATTGGCACCAATGTTCTGTCCGACGAAAGTTGAGAGCGCCTGCGAGAACGACATTGCCGGGATGAGCGCCATTGAGTCGAGACGGCTGGCAACAGAATATCCGGCAATCACATCAGTCCCGAACCTGTTAACAATTCCCAGCAGGGCCAGGGCCCCTATAGCCACGAGTGTCTGCTGCACGCCTGTTGGCAATCCTATCCTTAGACTCTGGCTGAATACTTCCCTGTCGAAATGAAGACCTTTCATTGCTATCCTGATGAGCTTATGAGTGCGGTTGAGCCAGTAAATGGCGAGCGCGAAGGCAATAGCATTGGCTGTGAGGGTGGCAAACGCTGCACCGGCAACACCCCACCTGAAGACGCCAACGAAAAGTATGACAAGTATAATGTTCGCCACAGTTGCAATTATTAGAAAGTAGAGTGGGGTCTTCGAGTCGCCCAGTCCGCGCAACACTGCACTGGTGCCGTTGAACCCGAAGAAGATGAGCATCCCCGAGAGATATATCTTAAGATAGAGAACTGCCTGGGGCATTATCTCCTCAGGAAGCCTGAGCAGCCTTAGAAGAGGTTCGCTTATCACAATTCCAATGACTGTTGTTGCAACACCGATTATGGCTGAATAGATATACATAGTGTCGATTGCCCTCTTTACCCTCACAAAGTCCTTTGCCCCGAAGTACTGTGATATTACAACAGTTGTTCCCATCACAAGGCCTATTATCATCGAAACCATTATGAATATGACGGGAAAGGAGGCGCCCACAGCCGCAAGAGCTTCCTTGCCTATGAACTTTCCCACCACTATGCTGTCGACGACGCTGAAGAGCTGCTGGAATACGTTTCCGATGAGCATCGGCGCCGCGAATCCAAGGATGAGCTTTCCTTCGTTGCCTTCAGTAAGATCTTTCATTTAAAGGGAATGATGAACAAAGGAAAGCAATAAGCCTGAAAAAACAAATTCGCAGTCAGATCCTTTCGAGGGCGATTGTAAAGTGTCTGAGTATTGGCGCTTCTGAGATTATCCTCAGACCGTGCCTTATTGAATTGCGTCTTTCATACACGTTAGCCACCGCAGCTGCTACATATTCAATGTGATTGTCAGTGTAAACCCTCCTTGGTACTGCAAGCCTGACAAGCTCAAGAGCAGGGTACCGGTTCTCGCGGGTGACAGGATCGCGGTCGGCCATCAGGGCTCCAATCTCCACACCCCGCACACCTCCCTCGGCATAAAGTTCCACGGCAAGTGTCTGCCCCGGAAATTCATTCCTCGGAATATGCGGAAGGAAGCTTTTCGCATCGATGAAGATTGCATGTCCTCCGAAAGGCTCAATTACCGGAACGCCGTATTCCTTCAGCCTGCTGCCCAGCAGTCCCACCTGGCGTATTCTCGATTCGAGGTATTCATATCCGGTTCCCTCATAAAGTCCCTGTGCGAGCGCTTCCATGTCCCTGCCCGACATTCCTCCATAGGTGATGAAGCCTTCGTAGATAATGTTATACACTGAGGCTTCCCTGAATAGCTCTTCATCCCTGAACCCTATGAAACCACCCATGTTCACAATAGCGTCCTTCTTTGAGCTCATTGTCATGCCATCGGCATAGGAGAACATCTCGCTTACGATCTCCCTGATTGATTTCGAAGCATACCCGTCCTCCCTCGTCTTTATAAAATATGCATTCTCGGCAAACCTGGCGGAGTCAAGTATGAGCTTAATATTGTAAGATTTTGCTATGCGGCTCACCTCCCTCAGGTTTGACATGCTCACCGGTTGACCACCTGATGTGTTGTTGGTGATTGTAACCACTATGCAGGCTACCTTCTTCGGCTGGGCGTTAACTATAACTCTTTCGAGCTTTTCCGTGTCTACGTTTCCCTTGAATGGGTGGTAAGCCGACGGATCTGAGGCAATTCCAATTGTACAGTCGACCGCAGTGGCTTTCCGGAATTCAATATGTCCCTTTGTTGTGTCAAAGTGGGAGTTGCCGGGCACAAGGTCGCCCTCCTTTACAAGCACCGAAAAAAGCACATTTTCGGCAGCCCTGCCCTGGTGTGTTGGCAGGAAAAAGTCGAAGCCAGTGATGTCTTTTATGGCTTCCTTCAGCCTGTAATACGATGCCGCACCTGCATAGCTCTCATCGCCCTGCATCATCGCCGACCATTGCCTGTCGCTCATTGCGCCGGTACCCGAGTCGGTCAGAAGGTCGATGTAAACCTGCCCTGAACGCAGGTTAAACAGATTATATGAGGCATCCCGTATCCATTTTTCCCTTTGTTCAGCCGTGCTGCGGCTGACAGTTTCCACCATTTTTATCTTGAAAGGCTCAGAATATGGTAATTCCATGAGTTGAAAATTGTTAATAAAATAAGGTAAATAAGGCCTTAAGCCCATGAAAATCAAAGCTTTGACATAAATGTTGAAAAGAAGTCCCGGTTTTTGATATTCCGGTATATGTCAAGCGGTGCTTTTGCCGTTATAAAAATATACGCCATTTACAACTGACTGATTCAGTGTAAAAGTAAAAGTTATTTATGATATATTCAACCACAATAAGAAATGAAAATCCGGTACTGTTTAAAATGAGATACCTTCGCTCCATTATTTCTTTTCTGTTTGTCTTACAGGCTCTTATTGCTTTTTCGCAGGAAGATGGTGACACTCTGCGGCCCGCGGTCGCAGTAATGGACTCACTCAAAAAGGCCGGCTATATTTTCAGTGATTCGAAAGAACATCCGGTCATAGCTCTGAGCCGTGAACAGGCAGTTGAATACCTCCAGAAAATGAACCGTTTCAGGTATTGGAAAGATGTAAATGACCCTTTCAGGAAAGCCATCGGGCAGCTTGTATGGGAGGCGACCAATCAACCATTCGATTCTGCTGCGGCTTATCTCAGGGCTTATCCATACGATTCGCTGAGTATCTCCTGGGATCAGCATTATATATGGGAACCGCTTAGGTTCAAGGTCCCGGTGATAAGGAAGGAACAAGCAGCCTATATCCCGGTAACCGATTCGGTTTCATCGGCTGTTGCAGCCATTCCTGACAGCACAAGCCAGATACGTGGCGCCTACAAGGTGGTACTTGCAGATACCTCCATGCTCGTTGTTATTGATACTCTTGACAGGGTTAGCTCACAGCGCCCCGGCTTCCCTTTCAGGTATTATGAATATCCATACCAGGCCGATTCGATAAGCGTTGCCGTGGGCACTCTGCTCAGGTATCTTGAAACAAGGGATTCATCGCTGATTTATTTTACAGGCTCGGGAAAGACAATCACGCCGGTGTGGATAAATGCAGGCTATGATAAAGCCATACGATACTGGTTGCAGAACGATCTGAACGATTCAGTTACAATATGGATCGACAACCATGATAAGAATACAATAGGCCTGTATCTCGAACATGGAGTGAATTTCAGGAGGCCCTCCAGGCAGGCAGCTAACGTTGATGCAAGAATTAATGTTGAATCGATCGACAAGTCGACGCTTCTTGAGATCGACAGGATTATGGTTAAGCCACAGTACTGGAAACTCAGGTCGGAAGCTTCTTTCGTGCTGAACCAGACTGCACTTTACAACTGGGTAAAGGGTGGGGAGAAGAGCATTTCGCTTCTTACGGATATTATCGGTTTTGCTGAATACAATAATAAGGCGCTTAAGATAAGCTCGGCAAACTACGGCAGAATTAAGATCGGTTTCCTGAAATCTGGCGAAAATCCGGTCAGGAAGAATGTCGACCTCATCGAGCTGAGTTCAAAAGTGAACCACAAGGCTTTCGGGAAATTCGATTTCAGCGCCATCATGCTTTACAAGAACCAGCTGGCACCGGGGTACAATTATTCCACCGATCCGCCTGATATGGTATCGAAATTCATGAACCCTTCTATACTTACACTCGGAGTTGGTCTCGATTACAAGCCATCAAAGGAGACCTCAATTAACTTTTCTCCTTTTTCGTTTAAGAGCACGTTCGTTACAGACACCGTCAATATTGATCAGACAAAGTATGGTGTGGGTGCTGACAGGCGTTCAAGGAATGAGCTTGGAGCCAACCTGATTCTTTCAAACCAGTATAAGCCGTTTAAAAACCTGATGTTCACGAACCGGCTGCACCTCTTTTCAAATTACATAAACAATCCCCTGAATATTGATGTCGACTGGGAGATGATAGCAGTGTGGAATCTGAACTGGTTCACTGATGTGAGGCTGAATACGCACCTGATCTACGACGACGACACCAAGACGAAAGTGCTGGATGACGACAACAACCCTGTAATTGGTCCGGACGGCAAGCCGAAACAGACCGCCCGCCCACAGTTCAAGGAAATGCTTGGATTT
>JALOMK010000144.1 GCA_025455505.1 Bacteroidales bacterium | reverse complement strand
CGAAGCAAAACCGCTTCCCTGACCGCCGAGGGTGTATGCCGCCCTTATTATAACCGGGAAGCCCAGTTTTTCAGCAGCAGCAAGCGCCTCGTCAACCCCGTGCACTGCTATGCTTTTCGGGGTCCTCACATTTATCTCATCGAGTTTCCTTACAAAAAGCTCCCTGTCCTCGGTGTCCATTATTGCCCTCACCGGAGTGCCGAGAACACGTACATTGTACTTTTCAAAAATTCCTGCCCTGAACAGCTCGGTGCCGCAGTTAAGGGCTGTCTGGCCTCCGAATGAGAGAAGTATGCCGTCAGGTTTTTCCCTGATTATGACCTTTTCAACAAAGTACGGTGTCACCGGCAGGTAATAAATTTTATCGGCAAGTTCCTCGGATGTCTGTACAGTTGCAATGTTGGGATTTATGAGTACAGTATTTACGTTTTCCTCCTTAAGGGCTTTCAGAGCCTGCGATCCTGAATAGTCAAACTCTCCTGCTTCGCCAATTTTAAGAGCTCCTGAACCAAGAATAATAACTTTTTCTACCCTGTCTTTCATCTGTGATTATTGTGGTCCAAAAATAACACAATTTTTTGATTGGGATTTGTTTTGCCAGGAAAATGCATATATTTGCATCTAAAATGAATAAAAATGCAAAAGGCCGAAAGACTTTTGGCAATTGAAAGGATAATCAGCCGGGAAGCTGTTTCGACCCAGGAAGCCCTGATAAGGAGGCTCTTCCTTGAGGGGATTGAATGTACCCAGGCAACATTGTCGCGGAACCTGCGCCAGCTTGGAGTTTCACGTATACCGGACGGGGAGGGAGGATACAAGTTTGCCATGCCGCAAAAAGTCGGGCAGGCTTCAGCCGTCGGCATGAACCGCAGCATTCTTCCAGTGATACGCGAAATAGTTGAGGCCAGGGGAATGCTGGTTATAAAAACTCTCCCGGGAAATGCAAGCAGCACTGCCTACTGCATTGACGGGGCCGGCAGGTATGAAATAGCAGGCACAATTGCGGGCGATGATACGATACTCCTTATCCCGCGCGACGGGATAAGCCAGGGCCAGTTGCACACTTGCCTGGAACTTATATTTCCTGGCCTGCATGAACAAGTCAGATCACCTTACAGATAAAAACGGGCCATTTACCTGATACGAATGGTCCGGTGTTGTTTAATATAATAATTATGAAGATGAAAGAAAAAGTAGTGCTTGCCTACAGCGGGGGTCTTGACACCTCGGTGATACTTAAGTGGCTGATTGAAAAAGGATATGAAGTTATTGCCTTTGTTGCTGACGTAGGGCAGGCAGAAGATTTTGATGAGTGCAGGAAGAAAGCCCTGCTGCTGGGAGCATCGAAAGTTGTGATTTCCGACCTGAAAAGGGAATTTGTTGAGAAGTATGTACTCAAGGCTATTATGGCTAACGCGATATACGAAGACAGGTATCTGCTGGGTACCGCACTTGCACGGCCCCTGATTGCAATGAAACAGATTGAGGTTGCCAGGCAGGAGGGCGCCTTTGCCGTTGCTCACGGTGCCACAGGCAAGGGAAACGACCAGGTGAGGTTTGAACTGTGCTATTATGCCCTGATGCCAGGGGTTAAGGTCATTTCGCCCTGGAAGGACAGGGAGTTTCTCGATGCATTCAAGGGTCGCACCGACCTGCTAAGGTATGCTGCAGACAGGAATATCCCCGTAAAGGCCAGCATAGCAAAGCCATACAGTGAAGACGATAACCTTATGCACATAAGTCACGAGGCCGGTGTCCTTGAAGATCCGATGTTCCCCCTTCAGAAGGAAATGCTCGAAAAAATGGTATTGCCCCAGGATGCCCCTGACAAGGAAACACGTATTGTCATTCACTTCAGGAACGGGCTTCCCGTGAAGCTTGTCAACAAGGATGACGGGACTGAATTCACAGATTCGTATGATATGTATGTATATCTGAATGACCTGGCCGGCAGGAACGGCATAGGACTTCTCGACATGGTAGAGAACCGCTTCGTGGGAATCAAATCGAGGGGGGTATATGAGACTCCTGCTGCAACGGTTCTGCACATAGCTCACAAGGATATTGAAGGAATAGCAATGGACAGGGAAGTGATGAGGCTTGTCAGCATGCTTACACCCAAGTTCGCTGAGCTTATCTACAACGGCTTCTGGTTCAGTCCCGAAATGGATTTCCTCATGGCTGCAATTGAGAAAAGCCAGGAGCTTATAGATGGTGCAGTGCACCTCTGCCTGTACAAGGGCAATGTGCTCATAGAGGGCCGCGAATCACCATCTTCGCTCTATGACAAGAAGCTGTCGAGTATGGATATCGAGGGCGGATTTGACCAGACCGACAGCAAGGGCTTCATCAGGATAAATGCCATCAGGCTGATGGCTCACAGGGCAATTGTGGAAGCAAGCAATAAATAGGGAAGGCGCCAGCTATGTTCAACTTTTTATTTTTTATGACATGAAACTCTGGGAGAAAGGAATTAATCCGGAACCTGCAATTATTGAATTCACTGCCGGCCGTGACAGGCAGACAGATCTTGCGCTGACAAAATGGGACATAGTTGGCTCAATGGCTCATGTGATAATGCTCGAAAACGTGGGATTGTTATCGAAGTCTGAGAAAAATGAACTTCTTAAGGCCCTGCATTCACTTTTCGAGTATGACGAGGAGAATACCCTTCTTATTGAGGAAGATGTCGAGGACATACATTCCCAGATCGAAAAGGAAATGTCATCAATTCTTGGCACGACAGGCCGGAAGATACACACTGGCAGGTCAAGGAACGACCAGGTACTTGTCGACATACGCCTCTATACAAGGGAAGAGATTGACAAGCTTGCTTTCCTCATACGGGAACTATTTCTGAGGCTCCAGTCGCTCAGCGAACAGCACCGCGAAGTGCTTATTCCCGGATACACTCACATGCAGCCAGCAATGGTATCATCGTTCGGGCTATGGTTCGGCGCCTATGCCGAATCGCTTGCCGACGATATAGTCCTGCTCTCGGCAGCCAGGTCGCTCAATAACCAGAATCCGCTCGGTACTGCCGCAGGTTACGGGACTACCCTGCCGCTTAACAGGCGACTGACTTCGGAACTGCTTGATTTTGACGACCTCCTCTTCAATTCTGCCTACGCCAGCCTCAGCAGGGGAAAGATAGAAATGGCTGTGGCGTCGGCAATAGCTTCTGCCGGTCAGACACTTTCGAGACTTTCGATGGACATCTGCCTTTATATGAGCACTGAGTTCAGGTTCATTGATTTCCCCGATGAATATGTAACAGGGTCGAGTATTATGCCCCAGAAGAGGAACCCTGATGTGTTTGAACTGATAAGGGCAAGGACAAATGTCCTGCAGACCCTCCCGGGCCAGGTTGCAATGCTGACAAGTAACCTGCCTTCGGGATATAACCGTGACCTTCAGCTTCTTAAACAACTCGTCTTTGATGGTTTCAACGAGATGAGGGAATGCATTGAAATAATGCTTCTTATGATGAACAACATCAGGATCCGGAAGAATATTACTGACAATCCTCTTTATAATAACATATTCAGCACCGAGGAAGTCAACCGGCTTGTGAAGACGGGTATCCCGTTCAGGGATGCCTACAAGGCAGTATCGCAGATGGTTAAGAATTCATCATTCTCGAGAACCGTGATATCAGACTATGTTCATGAAGGCAGCATTGGCAACCTGTGCAATGCCGAGATAGCATCATTGTTTGAGAAGCGCATGTCGCCCTTTCGCAATACGCCCGCCTCGGAATTTGCAGAAAGGCTTATCGGTCATATCAGCGACTGAGCGATTTTTCAATGTTGTCAATGAAAACATCGAAAAGATAATCAGTGTCAGTGGGTCCTCCGGAAGCTTCGGGATGAAACTGGGTTGAGAAAAAGGGTTTGCTCCTGTGTTTCATTCCCTCATTTGTCTTGTCGTTGATATTTATGAAAAGAGGCTCCCATTCACCTGCAAGTGTCTTGTTGTCAACTGCAAAGCCATGGTTTTGAGAGGTTATATAAGCTTTGTCGGTGCCGACGAGCAGAACCGGCTGGTTATGGCTCCTGTGGCCGTATTTGAGCTTGTATGTATCGGCGCCGGATGCAAGCGCCATCAGCTGGTTGCCCAGGCAGATCCCGAAAACCGGCTTGTCGCCTTCGAATGACCTCCTGATATTGCCTATAGTCACATCGCACATCTTCGGATCACCCGGTCCGTTTGAGATGAAGAGCCCGTCATATTCCTCATTGTGGAAATCATGATCCCACGGAACCCTGATTATTGTAGTGTCCCTTTTCAAAAGGTTCCTTATAATATTATACTTGACACCGCAATCGACAAGCAGAATGCGGTATCTGCCGTCGCCATAGACCTTTCTGCCGCTTGTGCTTACCTCCGAGACGAGATTAACCTTGTTCGGGTCATAGAATTCAATTGAGGAACCATCAGGCTCTATTTTTCCAAGCATGGCTCCCTTTTCGCGTATCCTTTTTGTCAGGGCACGTGTGTCAATCCCGTAAATGCCGGGTACCTTGTTCTTTTCAAGCCAGTCGCCCAGGCTTTCCGTAGCATTCCAATGGCTGTATTCAAATGAATAGTCCGAAACAATAAGTCCGGATATGTGTATTGAATGTGATTCGTAAAACCTGAAAAGATCATTTTCCTCACTTTGTGCAGGTGCCCCGTAGTTGCCGACAAGAGGGTAGGTGAGGCAGAGTATCTGTCCCCTGTATGAAGGATCCGTCAGGCTTTCAGGGTAACCTGTCATTGCGGTATTGAATACAACTTCTCCTGCCGATGCAAGCTCAGCCCCGAATGACCGGCCCGTGTATACGGTGCCGTCCTCGAGTGTCAGCCTTACCTGGATGCTCTTTTTCATTTTTTATCTTTTATCGTAATGATGAAACAGCTTTTTCTATACTATCGAGGGCTTTTTCCACGGTCTTGAATGTTGTAGCCAGGTTCATCCGCATGAATCCCTCACCGCCGGGTCC
The DNA here is from genome assembly GCA_025455505.1 of Bacteroidales bacterium. Taxonomy (GTDB): domain Bacteria; phylum Bacteroidota; class Bacteroidia; order Bacteroidales; family VadinHA17; genus LD21. Next base: position 1,584 of record JALOMK010000144.1, on the reverse strand, counting down.
GAAGCTTGAACCCTCATTCATGCCGACACCGGCTTTTTCAATAAAAAACTTCCGCATCTGCCCCGGATCCAACTCCAGTTTTCTGCAGTCGAGCCACATCATGTAAGTTGCCTCAGGACTCACCGGGATTATTTCCGGGATCCTCTCCCTGAAATAATCCTCTGCCAGGGCAATGTTCTTTTCGAGGTAGACAAGGAGTTCGTCGAGCCATTCCGCCCCGTGCGTATAGGCTGCAATTGAGGCTTCCGTGCCGAAAATGTTACCGCTGCCTATATGCAGGTTTCCAATAACTTTACTGAATGCCTTCCTGAGCCTGTCATCGGGAATAATCAGTGATGAGGTTGAAAGTCCGGCAAGATTAAAGGTTTTGCTCGGGGCAATGCATGTGACAGTTGCAAGGGCTGCCTTTTCCGACAGGGATGCCATTGGAACGTGTCGGAACCCTGGAAGAACGAGGTCGCAGTGAATCTCATCGGAGATTATAACTATATTGTTTTCGAGGCAGATTTCAAGAAGCCTTTCAAGTTCATGTCTTCTCCATGCCCTTCCTACCGGGTTGTGAGGGTTTGATACTATTATCATCCTGGTGCTGCCATCGATGAGACGTATCAGGGAGTCGTAGTCCATCTCCCACTTCCCGTTATTCTCGATTAACCTGTTCATCTTAAGCTTCCTGCCATGGGCCTCTGCCGCTGAAAAAAACGGGAAATAAACCGGAGGCTGCACTATGATGCCGTCACCAGGCTCAGTGAATGCAAGCGTGCACAGATTAAGTGCAGGAACTATGCCGGGACAGAAAACTATCCATTCTTTCTCAGGCTTCCATCCATGCCTTGCATGGAACCAGTCAGAAATCGATGTGCAGTATTTATCAGGGCGGAATGAGTAGCCGAAAATATCGTGTTCAAGCCTTTTATGCAAGGCCTCGGTTATGAATGGGGGTGTTCTGAAATCCATATCCGCAACCCACATTGGAATAACATCCCCGGTTCCGAAAGTTTCTTTCCTGAGGTCGTATTTTATGCAGTTTGTTCCTTCTCTAGCAGGTACATCGTCAAAATTCCAGGCCATTGAAAAACCAGATGTTTTCAGAGGCCATTGAAAAACCAGATGTTTTCAGCGGGCTAAAGATATATAAAAATGGTACTTATTAGTTTAAATAATATTTATTACTTTTATGGGCGATTTTTAAAGGCTATTCTTACACTATTAAACAGACTTGAAGTATGAAAAAAGTTATTGCAGGTTTAATCTTTCCGGTTCTGGTTTCAGGGGTTTTACTCACCGGTTCGTGCAAGAACAGATCAGCTGAGCGACAGATTAAGGACTTTGAGAAGGAGACGGTTGACACCCTTGAGAAGAAGATCGAGGAGAATGTTTATCCCCTGCCAACCTCAGCTGAAATCATAAGGCTGTTGTCAGACCTCGAGGTCGGATATAATCTTGGCATATCGAATCCGGTTGAGAACACAAAGAAGTATTTCAGCAGTACAAAAAGGGCGATGAACCTCGGTGTTTACGGGGCGGATCTGAGCTATGCCACCCTCTATAACATGGAGAAGGAAGTTATAAACCAGATGGACG
>JALOMK010000143.1 GCA_025455505.1 Bacteroidales bacterium | reverse complement strand
CACACTTTCTGCAGGCATTCGCGGTTCTCCGACAGTATGAAAAGCCTGTCTTTGGCTTCTATAATTGTTGACCCTTCGGGCCTGAGGTATTTGTTCCCTCGTTTGATTATAGCTATTTCAACCTGGTGCGGGAGGGCAAGCTGGATAATCTGCTTTCCGGCAGTTTCGCAGTTATCAGGTATTACAAATTCAGTAAGAAATGATTTCGGGTAGTTCCCGATATCGATATCGGTCTGGGTCCTGTGTTTTGCCTTTGCAGGAACAGTAAGGTGAAGAAGCCTCGCAACGTATGAAAGCGAAGTCCCCTGTATGAGTACCGAGGTAAGTGAAATGAAGAACACCACATTGAATATCATCTGCGCCTTTTCTGCCCCGGCCAGCAGGGGGATTGTGGCAAATACTATCGGCACGGCTCCCCGGAGGCCCACCCACGAGATTAGCAGTTTGCTTCTTGTGTTTATTTTAAAGAAGGAAAGGCTAAGGAACACGCTTACCGGACGTGCTATGGCGATAAGGAACAATGAAATCACGAGTCCTATGCCAATAAAGGGCAACACCTTGCTGGGGAAAACAAGCAGGCCGAGGGTAAGGAACAACACTATCTGCATCAGCCAGGCGAAGCTGTCGAACGATTTTAGCAGTTTTTTCTTATGAATCAGCTCGCTCTTGCCCAGGTAAACCGCGCAGATATAAACTGCAAGGAAACCATTTCCGCCTGCAAAGTCAGTTGCAGAAAAGCTAAAGAACATGAGTGCAATGGCAAGGGCAATATACAAACCTTCATATTCGAGGTTTATCCTGTTTATTAGCTCTTTTCCGGCCCTGCCAAGTACATAACCGAAGGCCCCGCCGATAAGCAGTTGTTTCAGGAAAAGGGGAATTATGCTTGCCAGCCCCTGGTCCTGGTTCACTACAAGCCCGGTGAATGCAATTGTAAGAACATAGGCCATCGGATCGTTGCTGCCGCTTTCCATCTCGAGGATGGGTCTCAGGTTTCCTTTCAGGGCTATGTTTCTAGAGCGCAATATCGAAAATACTGCGGCCGAATCGGTCGATGAAATTATTGATCCCAGGAGCAGCCCTTCATAGATTGTGAAATCCGTGACAGCCCACACAAAAACGCCCACTGTGGCAGCAGTTATTAGCACGCCTGCCGTCGACAACACGATTCCCTTCTTCAGTATTGGTTTTATTGAGTTCCAGTCCGTATCCATTCCTCCCGAGAACAGGATGAAGCAAAGTGCTATCGTGCCTATGAACTGGGCATTTGCGGGATTATTGAAATAAATTCCCCCTATCCCTTCAGATCCGGCCAGCATGCCAATGGCAAGAAACAGGATCAGCACAGGCACCCCGAACCTGAAGGATGTCTTCCCTGCAATAAGCGATGTAAAGAGCAGGATAGACCCGATAAGAAGTATGTTCTCGGTTGATATGTTCATCAGCTTATCCTGCTATGATCATTGTTTTTCAAATTCAATAGTGAAGTCTGACGCATAGTGGTCGTCATAGGGCTTTATGCTTTTTACGAAGAACCTGGCCTTCTTTCCCAGGCGCAGGCTTGTATACCTGTTTGCAACATCATCGGGATCATTCTGGGGCTGCAATGACGGATACCATAAGTTATATCCGGGTTTTTCGTACAGTAGCTGAGGCCTTGTCCATTCCTGTGACATCGCAGGATCGGTAAACTCGGGTGTTCCAGTGCACCGAAGGGCCCCAGTGGAAACCTCCCCCGGGCGATGAGGCAGGACCGCCACCCTCTTCCCTCGGGATCATTAAAGATTCAACAGGCTTCCCAATTCCGTCATATGGGACACTGAACGCCTTACCGTCCCAGCGCAAGGCCTTGCCTTCAGGATTGTCAAGGTCTGCAAGTGCTATCCGTGCCACGCTTATGCACTGTCCCGACCATTCCGTATCCCTGCTGTAAGTCTCTTCGTCGTAAACGCCCGGATAACCATATTCCCCGTAGAAAAGGTACAGGTGATCCCCGCTGGCTATTGCGCAAGGGTCTCCGACGCCCCCGGCAAATGTTTCTGATGTATTATGCGGTTTCAGTATCAGCCTCGGATCAAGGTCCTCAATGAAAATACCCCTGTTGTCCCAGCTTCTTCCCCCGTCAACTGATTTCATGATGCCTATCCTGCAGACTGCTGCCGGGCTGCTGGGGCCCTGGAGACCCTGCGGCCAGTTGATATTCCTGTAACCCTTGCCGGTAAGTGAGTCATACGGAAGGGTTGAAGGGTAGTTCTCATTGTGATAAACTGCATAGAGTGTCTTTCCCGATGCGTCGAGCGGATCCTGGTAGACAGTCTCAAACCACACCGCCCCGTGAAGCCCGTCCTGACCGGGAGGGACGTTCGGCGGCATCATGGGTGCCTTGAACTCAGAAGTGTCGCTCCTGAATGCTTCATCCGCATTCATGCCGTCGGCAAACATTAAATGTGCGGCATCGCCCCAGAGAGGATCCTCCCCGTATTTGCCGGGAAATATCCTGAAGGTGTCGCCTATCCATGCCGCTGCCATGTTGCAGTCGACAAAGGAGTTGAATTCGATCCTGTCGGCAGGTATGAGCCTGAAGGAGGGATTGAAGTCCTTGTCCTGGCTGGCGCATGAGGCTAGCAGGAAGGAAAAAGCTGCTAAAAAGATTGTGTTCTTCATAATGTACAGGTATAATGTAAAATCAGTTCAAAGAGCTGTTTGTTAATTGTTTACTGCCTGCTTCCGGGCTTGGGCCTGAATCTTTGTTGTCTTCATTCTCAGGGTTAAGGCAGCAGGAGAACCTAAGATAAAGGTATCCGGCAGTTGCTGCAATCACAGACGCAATAAGAACTGCAAGTTTGGCTGCCTTGATCTCTGCAGGGTCATCAAAAGCAAGCAGCGAAATGAATATCGACATAGTGAACCCAATCCCGGCTATCATTCCGGCACCTGCAATATGCCTCCATTTAAGATCCTCGAACATTGAACATAGTCCTGTTTTTACTCCAAGCCAGCTGAACAGGAAGATCCCTGCAGGCTTTCCTAGTACAAGGCCGAGGATAATGCCGAGGCTTACCGGGTTGAAGAGTTTCTGAAAATCGGCTGCTTCCAGAATTATTCCCGTATTTTCAACTGCAAAAAGAGGAAGTATAAAATAGGCTACAGGAACATGCAACCTGGTCTCGAGCCTGTGTGACGGAGAATTCTCATCACCGTTTCCGAAAGGAACTACAAATGCGAACAGCACTCCCGAGATTGTAGGGTGTATTCCAGCCTTGTAAATGCAAATCCACATCAGAACGGCCGGCAGTGCATACCAGGCAAGACGCCTCACTCCGCTCCTGTTCATTGCAATCATCATTGCAAGAAGAGCAATGGCCGATCCAAGGTATATTAGCGAAAATTCCTTTGTGTAGAATACTGCAATAATAAGGATAGCCCCAAGGTCATCAATAATTGCAAGTGCGGTGAGGAAGATCTTAAGCGATGACGGGATCCTGCTTGCAAGGATCGTAAGCACTGTCAGAGAGAAAGCAATGTCTGTAGCCATCGGTATTCCGAAGCCATTGAGGGATCCGGAACTGAGGTTTAAAGAAAGGTAGATGGCCGCCGGGACGAGCATTCCGCCGGCTGCTGCCATTATGGGCAGGAGGGCCTGCCTGAATTCGGATAGTTCTCCCTTGTAGATCTCTCTTTCGATCTCGAGACCCACGAGCAGGAAAAAGAATGTCATGAGAACATCGTTTATCCAGAATTCAAGGGGCTTGCCTAACAGGTCTTTTTTCCAGAAATCGGTGAAGGACTCGTGGAGCACGAGGTTCACCATAAGTAAAGTGGCTATTGTAATCACAATGAGAAGGATGCCGGCAGTACTCTCCTTCCTGAAAAAATCCCTGAATATCCCTGTCAGCTTCATTTTTGTATCCTGAGGTTGAAAAGATCTGAGTATCCTTTCCTGATGTAGGAGTCGGTCCAGTTATAGAAGGCCTCAATCTCCCCCTGGTTCATCTTCCTGCTCTTTCTCCACTGGCTGAGCTTCTCATTAGCATTTCTTATTATTTCATCCGACACAGGTTTTAGTTTCTGTGTAATACCTGTTCCCTGGGCGTTTGCGATTTTTGTGGTATTAATATAATACTTCGTCTCTGATCTTTGCGAGGGAACCATCCTGTTCTTCAGGATCAGCGACAGGTCGGATAATTCGGAGTTATCTTTGCCGCCTGCTTTAACAAGCTCTGGAAGCGTTCCTTTCTGGGTCAGCCAAACAGGAACAGGCAGTGACGATAGAGGGAACCCTATTATAGCCCACATTGTTGTGAATTCGGGTGCTTCATCCGGTTTTACACCCTGGATTATGACTGAAGACGAGGTTGAGAAGCGGTTTATGCAGTCCTGGAAATAAATGAAGTTGTCCTGTTTTTCGTCAAGATTAAGGAAGTCGCTTATGCCCTGGCCCGAATAAGAATTTTCAAGGGAACGACACATATTGTCAATCATATAGGGTACGTTAAGGTTATTGCTTCCTGACGCCCTGTAGAAAAGGTTCTCGGCTGTCTCGTACCTTATATATCCTGAACCGGCGTTAGCTGCACCGGTAAATGAGTAGTTTGTCCTTACTACATATCCGTGGGGGGCAACTTTCCTGTCATTGACGTCAATCTTCGTGTAGTTGAAATTGTCTGTCTCAAAGTAAGCCGCTCCGCCGCTTGCATCAATTACGCCGAAGTTTGCCTCAACCCCCCTTGGCTTTTTGTAGTTTTTAAGGAACTGTTCGAACTCATCAACAGTCGAACAGCTCATCAGGGCCGCCTTCATTAGTATTCCCTCCTGGTCTGTAAGGCTTGTTGTGTCGCTGCCCTTGAGATTGTATGAGGCCGAATTCATTATCGCAAAGCCGGCGCTGTTGAAGCCTATCCATATATTGTTGCTCCTGGCATCATCCGAATCGATGAGCGCAATTGCCCGCAGCTTGCCATCCTTCAGCCATACAAGCTTGTTGTTCGGGGTTCCTGTATCCCTGTGCTTCCAGAGTATCGGCCTCCCGTCGGACGTGTATTTGCCGGAGATTATTACTGTTGTGCATGCGTCTGAAAAATCAGTCGAAATTATTGCCAGGGTGACAATAAGAACCAGTAGTCGTTTCATATAGTGTCAGTCAAATTGAATATCATCCAGAAGGTCAGGGATTTTCACTGCATAAAGGTCAAAACATCCTTTTCCTCCCGTGCGGTTTGAGGAAAATATCATAAGGTCAAAACCGTTGAATGAGAAGGTTATTGGCCTGTACTCGTCATACTCCGAATTGATCTTAGTGCCGAAATTAACAGGTAACGACCATCCGTTGCCTGTATATGTTGAATAATAAAGGTCATAGCCCCCGTAGCCGCCGGGCCTGTCGGAGGTGAATACGAGAAGATTCCGTGTTATCGAAGGACACTTGTCGTTTGATGTTCCCGAAAGGGTTGTTTCTTTTGTCACGGGGCCATATCCTGGTGAGGCAAGAAAATCCTGGAATGGCAGGGAGGGATGCAGCTGCATACTGTAAATGTCGAACTTGCCGCCGTCCCTGTTGCTGCAGAAATATATTGCGGACCTGTCCCTGTTCAGGGCAGGGTACATGTCATCGGATGCCGAATTTATTGCATCGGCCTTAAGCGGGCCATAGAGCCTCTCCTTTGCCTGGTAAACTCCCCAGTCCATTCTCAATGTATATGTAAACATAATGTCGAAATTGCCGCCGGCATCGCCTGCATACATGAAATATTCCCATTCTCCGCCATAATTTTCTGCGTCACCTGTCACCGACATGGGACCCATTTCGTTTTTGTCGTTCGTTATCAGGTTGATGAGCTTTGTTTCGTACGATGTTTTGCCGGAATTTTCAGGAACCGAAAAATCAAGGGCATCGTCTTTTTCATGATATGATATATCTATATCCTTTATTATTAAGTCGTAATTATAACCCCCGGTGTTCCTGTTTGTAGAAAAGCATATTGTCTGCCTCATTGCGCGAAATGGCAGGTCGGAATTATAGTCGTCATATTTTGTATTCAGCTTTTCCAGGTTTGCGGGTATGTCCGTTATCAACGTCTCATATGTGAAATCATAATCGTCATTGCCAAAGAAAAAGCATCCTTTGGCAAGGATCAGGAGAGTAAGGGATACAAGCGCAGCTATTTTCATCGCTTCTTAGATTTTAAACGTAAGTGTCAGGAATGCTGATCTACCGTACCCGTTAATACCGGAGCCATGATATCTGTAATCCTCGTCGAGCAGGTTGATTAGAGAAAGGTCGAGGCTCACAAACCTGAAAGTATAGCCTGCATGGATGTTCAATACATTCCAGCCCGGGGTTCCCCCCTCCGGGATCCTGTTGTCGGCAATGTCGCCGGCCGCAAGGCGATCCTGTTTCCCTGCAGCCTGCCATTCGAGGGTGCCATGCATGTTTTTGTCAGACCAGGTTGCGGCAAGCCTTCCGAAGAGGGGAGGGATCCTTCTCGCGGGTTCATCTTTCGTAATATTCTGCCCGTAGGTATATGTAAGACTCCCTGAAATTAGCCATGACCTGCCGGGTTCATAATCCCATGCTGTTTCGAAACCGTTAATGTAAACCCTTTCGACATTCTCCTTGATGTATACGGGGTAGCCTTCGATTGTATCGCCGGGCACCCTGTTTCGTACTATAAGGTTATAGAGGTCATTGCGGAAAATGTATGCCTCGCCGCTAAGTCTTTTTGAACGGAACTTGTAGCCCAGCTGGTACTGGACAGAGTTTTCGGGCTTCAGGTCATAATTGGGTATTTCGTACCTGAAATCGACTATTCCAAGGGTGCCGAGATCGTCAATGTTTGGCGCCCTGAAACCGGTATTGACTGAAACGAACAGGTTTGACCTTTCATTTAGTTTTCTCATTATTGCGGCATTCCCGACAAGTGCGGAAGGTGTCAGTCGGGCTTCGCCGAGGTCCTTGTCGGGCACATTTATTATGAATGCGTTGAATCTTGCCCCCGCTGTCAGGCTCCATTTCTCAAAATCAAAGCCGTGAAGCGAGAAGAGAGCCATGCTTGTCATTGTTGATCCGTCGGGGTATAGGCCCCTTTTTTCGGTGCTGCTTCCGCTTCCCAGGTCGGTGTCTGTCCTGGTGCTGCTTACAAGGTCATGATAGACTTCAATGCCGCTGGTGGCTGACCATTTGTTCTTTACAGAGGTCATGATTTCGGCTGAAAAACCATACGAACCGATGATGTCTTCTTCTGACCTTAGGGTGGAGGATCCGTTCTTCTTCAGCTGCCTGCCTTCTTCAGACCTGTGGAAAGACACAGTAGATGTGAATGACTCGAAAATTCCTTTGTTGATTTTGTTATTGTAACGGAGATATGCAAGGTCTCTTTCCTGGGGGTCCATCCGGTTTATCTCGTAGTTTTCGAGGACAACTTTATGATATACAGGTACATTGTCCTGGTTTACGCTTTGAAATGCAAATGTGATGTCTGACCTTTCTGAAGTCTTCACAAGGCCTTTAATGTCGAAATCAAATTCGTCATACCCGCTTGGTGTCTGTACTCCTGTTGTATCGCCGCCGACAAGATCCCCGAAATTCCGGTATGTGATTCCTCCCCTGAAAGCAACAGATTTTCCTTTGAATAAGGCATGACCGTGAACTGATTGTTCCATTTTCCCGCTGCCTGCCCTCAGGAAAGCCGAGCCTGTCCATTCCGGGTCTGCAGAAGTCATCAGTCCGGGGGTGAAAGCCTGTATTGTGCCGCCCATTGCGTCCGACCCGTACTGAACCGATCCGCTGCCGCGCAGGACTTCAATCTTTTCGATGCTGAAGAGGTCAATTGTATTGAAATACTGGTTTGGTCCGTAC
>JALOMK010000142.1 GCA_025455505.1 Bacteroidales bacterium | reverse complement strand
GTTCCTGTTCAACGGGAAACCGATCCTCATCAAAGGCGTAAACCGTCACGAGCATGATCCGGTCACGGCCCATGTAATCTCTAAAGAATCAATGCTGAAGGATATTGAACTGATGAAAAAATTCAATGTCAACACAGTCCGTACGGCGCATTATCCCAATGCTCCGCTGTGGTACGAGCTTTGCGATCAGTACGGACTCTATGTGATCGATGAGGCAAATATTGAATCGCACGGTATGGGATACAATCCCGAACGCACCCTGGGGAATAACCCGCTCTATATGGAGGCTCACCTGGCAAGGGTGCAGTCGATGCTGGAAAGGGATAAGAACCATCCTTCGGTTATTATCTGGTCGCTCGGTAACGAAGCCGGCGACGGGCGCAACATGGTTGAAGGATACAAATGGATGAAGTCGAGGGATAATACGCGGCTTGTTCAGTACGAGAGAGCCGAGAAGGAGACAAACACACCGGAACGCCATACTGATATAGTGTGCCCGATGTATGCAAGAATAGGGCAGATTGAGGAATATGCAAAGGACGCCCGGAATGACAGGCCGCTTATCCTGTGCGAATATGCACATTCAATGGGCAACAGTACAGGCAACCTGCAGGATTACTGGGATGTAATTGAGAAATATCCGATACTGCAGGGGGCATTTGTATGGGACTGGGTTGACCAGGGACTTCTTGAAAAGGATGAGAACGGTGAAAAATACTGGACCTATGGAGGTGACTATGGTGAGGAGGGAATACCGAGCGACGGCAATTTCTGTCACAACGGCCTGACATGGCCTGACAGGACACCCAAGCCCGGCCTCTCAGAGGTGAAAAGAGTATACCAGTACATAGGTTTTGCTCCTGTCGATCTTCAGGGAGGGCTAATAAGCGTAACCAACAAGTATAACTTCACCCCGCTTTCAGAGTTCACTCTCGAGTGGGATATAAATGCTGATGGTGCAATTATGCAGTCGGGAAAAGTGCCGCTGCCGGCAGTAAGCCCCGGCGAGGCACTGAATATCATGCTTCCTTTTGAAAAGTTTGATCCTGCAGATGCTACAGAGTATTTCCTGAATATCAGGACTGTCAGGAGCGATGAGTGGAACCTTGTCCCGGCCGAGCATGTTTATGCCGCCGCCCAGTTTAAGCTTTCCGAAGGCAAGCCTTTAAAGGTGAACACCGACGGCCTTGCAGCGCTTCAGACCAGGAGCGAAGGAAATACCCTCGAAGTGGCAGGCACGGATATTAAAGTAGTATTTGACCTCGTTGCAGGCAGGATGATATCGTTTGATTACAAGGGCAGGGAGCTGCTCCTTAAGGCCCCGGAACCCGATTTCTGGCGTCCACCTACTGATAATGACTATGGGTATAACATGGACAGGAAGCTTGCCGTCTGGAAAAAGGCAGGGGAGCGGACAGTACTAACGAAGGCTTCGGTAAGCCAGCCCTCGATAGATAAAGTGGAGGTTACATTTACATATGATATTCCCGGAACTGACGGGGTGAAGGCAGGAGGTTATGCATCGACATATTCCGTTTACGGGAGTGGCGACATAGTTGTGAAGAACCAGTTTGCAAAGATAGCAGAATCTGTACCGGAGATCCCGCGCATGGGCATGCAGATGCAGCTGCCTGCAGAGTTCTCGAACCTTCGCTGGCTCGGGAGAGGGCCGCATGAGAACTACTCCGACAGGAAGCACTCTGCCGACGTTGGTTTTTATGAAAGCACCGTTGCAGAGCAATATGTGCCCTATACACGTCCTCAGGAGAACGGATACAAGACCGATACCAGGTGGCTGACACTTACTGACGACAACGGCACAGGCATTCTTGTAAGTGGAAATCCCGTTATCTGCTTTGCTGCACTTAACAACATTCATGATGACTTCGAGTCGCCCGGGAAGCTTTCGCAGTACAGGGCCGATGCAAAGAGCGCCAATACACATACAATAGATGTAAAGCCCCGCGACCTGATTAACCTGAATGTTGATTACGGTCAGATGGGAGTGGGAGGCGACGATTCATGGGGTGCCATGATACATCCTCAGTACAGGCTGCTGAACAACAAATATGAATACTCTTTCAGGATCAGGCCCGTAGTGAAGGATGATGATGTAATTAAACTCGCCAGAGAGAAGTTCTAATATTTAAGTTCAATTTTCAGGACCTCTTCTTCACCGGTCATGACGTTTCTGACATCATAAACAAGCGGTGCCTGGACTTTTTTGCTTAGTGCCACCCTGGTGACAGATCCGGCCTGGAGAGTTAGGGTTTCAGGTGCATCCTTCGGACCGTTGGCAAGAATGAAGGGGATGTCTGATTTATTCTCAACTTCGAAGAAGACAGTTTTTTCATTCTGGTAAAATGGTTTCCGTACGCTGATGCATGCATTCACGAATGGCCGTGCATATTCCTCCTTCCCTGCCAGGGTATTGCCGAACCAGACAAGAGTCCTGCCAGCGAACATCGCCTCCTTAAGCGAATCGTGGCTCCTGCTGGTGGCTAATACAAGAGTCATTGGCCTGTTAGGGAAAGCGGGAGCCTGGTAGGTTTCACTGATCACCCCGTGGGTATCGCTGTTACCTACAAGCGCAAGTTTAAATTGTTTGCACCATGTGAACACAAGAGGGTAGTGTTCCTTGCCGTTGAAGAATTCTATGCCGTGCAGCCACCCTCTGCTGAGCAGCTTCTTATGAATGTCGTACATTCTTGGTATCCCGTCGGGCTGCTGTGATTTCCATCCCGGGTGATTCCATTGGAGAAATGCCCCCTGCTTTGCCGCAGCTTCAAATGAATCCCACACCGAATCTTTAATGATAAGTGATGCATCAGATATAAAGAGGGCATTGAAATGTCCCGGAGGCATGCCCCTTGTTATTTCAGCACCGTGGACAAGTATGAGGTTTCTCTCCTTTGCATATTGTTCACCAATTTTCCAGGCTGCATTATGATCGACAGGAATAAAATCCTTCTTTGGGGTATATTCGAGATGATCGGTTAATGCGATTGCATCGAGCCCGTCTCTAAGGGCTTCGTCTATTCGTGTCGTTGGCCAGACACTGCCGTCGGAAAAAACCGTGTGGAGATGGAAATCGCACTTCAGCGTAACATATCCTGGCAAATCCGGAACATTGATAGTTTTTCTTTGTCCCTCTGCAAGGTTCAGGATAAATATCCCCGCCAGAACTAATCCTAAAATTTTTTTCATAAGTGAAGTATATTAATTTTCAATCGGCACATTTCCAGATTTCTCAGTAATTTCTTCATAAAAATATGCCATTTTCTGATCAGCATCATCCCACGTATGGATTTTTTTATCCCTGTTGATCCAGTAAAAATTCAGGAGCGCAAAATCGCCTGCGCACATCGTAGTGTGAACAAAGAGAAAGAGTGAGATACTCCATTTCCATAAACCGGGCATTAAGAATATAAGAATCGTTGCAGCCGCACTTACAGATATGAAGGGCACCCAGGCCACAGTTTTAAACTGTACGGCATTTGCCACATGCCTGTGAGCGGTTACATAGAAAAGATACTGCTTCACGTCCATTCCGACCCTAATTCTTCGGGCACCTGACAGCCAGTATGGCAGAATATGCAGGAATTCATGCAGGGGGATCACCAGGATCGGGAATACAATTGCCCCCAGCAGGGAGTGAAACAGGATTTCAGTTAAGGGATAATTGCCGTGAATATAAATTCTTAGCCTTAGTGCAAACAGCATCAGAAAAATGCACAGGCACCAATATGAAACCATCAGGGCTGACTTCTGCCTGAGGTTCCCTAGTATGAAAGAAATCAGATCGTTATAAGATATGACAGCTATCTCCCTGTACTTCTCTTTATTATCCAGATCTTCAACACGCAATGACATGACAATGCTCTTTCCCCAAATATACCTAAACGGGATTTCATTGCAATGGAACTCACAGGAATCTGATAAAAATAGAAAAGCGATTTCGAAGATCGCTTTTCCTGTTATGATGAATATAGTATTAATTGTTTATGCCTGATGTGGTATACTATTTTTTTTGCAGGTTGTCAATCCTGGCTTTCTCAACAGTTATCTGACCTGAAAGAATGGAGTATGCTACATTTTCTTCCCCGGGACGATTTGTTGTGTAACCACTCCATTTTCCTGTTCCCATTGCTCCTTCAAAACGGCCTGTACCTCCATTAAGGACATATTCAGTCTCCCATTTCTGGACAAGGAATACAGGATCTCCTGTGCCGGGATTCAGCATTCTGGCACTTGCACTGAAATACAATTTATCTCCGGTCTTGTCGTAAAGGTAACTGTCGTTGGTGAACTGACATTCTCCTGACAGAGGGTTGCTGCAACGCATAATGTTGCATTTAAGCTCCTTGAAACAGGTACCAATGCCTGTTCCCACCCCACAGCATGTCATTGGATCCTGACTGACAGTTGTAAACTTCGCAGCAAATTCGGCTTTAAAAGGAATTGTAATGACCTCTGGAGAAACCGTGATCCCTTTCGCATCCGGATTCCACTGCTCTTTTTCAGAGCAAGCTGTTGCTAGCAGAAAGATAACCAGGCTGGTTAATAGCTTTTTTAGTGTTTTCATTTTCTTAATTTATTAAGTTATGAAATGTCACTACAACATTAAGCAACATGTAATGAAATGGATTTGCACCTGGTGCAAATATGTTTACTGCAGTTCCCTGCCAGGGAAAAGAATAAAGTGCTGAATGAAAGTTTTTCAGAGATTGTTTACCCTGCGTGCCATCTTTGTTACCGTAGGTGCCGGGAGTCGTAAAGGCTTGCAGGTGCCGGCCTGAAATCTTTCGCTCATTCTTCATAAAGAAAAGCGAAGCCTGACCTTCGCTTTTCCGGATGACAGTACTGCATACTGCCTGACCAGCTTTCCTACCAAAGCTAATATCCTTTAAGTATCTGAAGAAACTATTGTGAAAATTAGACTAAAGTTATGGAAGACTTTTTTCCAGGAGTGCCAAAATAATTGCTCTTCGTACCGGGGCTGAAATTTCAGCTTATTCCCCCTTCCGGTTTATTCCCCCTTATTTTGCTCGGGTTGGTGCCGAATTCTTCAGTGAAGGCCCTGCTGAAGTGAGACAGGTTTTTGAATCCTGTCTGGTATGCCGCCTCCGAGACCCGGACATTGTTTTGGGTAATAAGTAGCATCGCCTTATGCAGTCTCAGGTGCTGCATATACTGTGAAACTGTCATGTCGGTCAGGGTCCTGAATTTTCTGTACAATTGAGTCCGGCTCATTGCCAGTTCAGAGCAAAGTTTTTTGATATCGAAGTTTTCATCCATAATGTTGGACTCCATTGTTTTTTTCACCCTGTTCATGAATGAGTCTTCGAGAAGAGTATCCGTGTCATGGGTATTATGGAACTCCAACATGGATGTATAACGGCTCTGCAGTTTTTTTCGCAAGTCAAGGAGATTGCTGAGGATAACCTTTAATTCATCGGTGCTGAAGGGTTTTGAAAGATAGGCGTCGGCACCCCTGCTAAGTCCTTCGATCCTTGATTCCACATCGGCCCTTGCTGAAAGGATCAGAACAGGGATATGACTTGTCCTTATATCCTCCTTTATCATCCTTGTCAGTTCTATTCCATCCATTACAGGCATCATTATGTCTGCAATAACAATGTCCGGAATTAATTCAAGAGCTTTCCTCAGCGCTTCCTTTCCGTCGGAAGCAGCTTCGATACAGTATTTTTCTCCGAGAATCGTTTCGAGATACCGTACAACATCGGAATTATCCTCGGCGATCAGAAGCAAGGGCTTGTCATTTTCCCGGGAGACATTAAAGTCAGGTATGTAAAGATCCTCTGCATGATGAGCGACCACAGGGGCGATTATTTCCGTGAAGCCATCGATGTCGGGCGCTGTCACTGGTTTAACAGAATTATTAACAGGCAGCCTGACAACGAACTCGGTGCCTTCACCGGGCAAGCTCTCGACTTTGATTGTCCCATCCATCAGATTAACAAGGTCCCTCGTTATTGCAAGACCCAGACCCGTCCCCATTGCAGTATGCGATGATGAGCTCTCTACCCTGTAGAACCTTTCGAAAAGGTTCGGCAGGGCATCTTCGGGGATTCCGGGTCCGTTGTCACTTATTCTGAGTTCGAGTTCAGGTTTTTCAATTTCAGACAAAGAAACAACAACATGGACAGAACCTCCCCTC
>JALOMK010000376.1 GCA_025455505.1 Bacteroidales bacterium | reverse complement strand
GAGGTCCCTTACCTTCACGTACATTTCGGGACTTAACTCCTCGAGGGTGAACCATGATGTCCTGTCTGAAGGATTGGGGCTGACGAGCTTGCCGCCGTTGATCCTGCTGTCCTTATGTGTTGAATAACGCAGGGCGGCATCCCTGAACTTAATGCTGTCCTTCCTTATGAGGTTAGCAAGGCTGTCGAGCTTTGTGATTGCTAGCTGGGCCTGTTGCGGCTTCACCTTTGGCCTTATCAGGATATGTCGTGTATTCACCATCTCGCCCTTTTTTTCGATGAGCTGGATTATATGGAAACCGTACCTGGTTTCAACAATCTTCGACACTGTGCCCTTTGTGAGGCTGAAGGCTGCTTCGGAATATTCCTTCTCAAGTTCATCGCGTGCCATGAAACCTATCTCACCACCGTTTTTGGCTGATCCCTCATCCTCCGAATTCAGCACTGCCAGGACATTGAAGCTCTTCCCCGCAAGGATCTGGCTCCTTATGTCGAGAAGTTTCTGCCTGGCTTCGGCCTTGTTGTCCTCGTTCTGCGGCGGGTCGACCTGGATAATGCTCATCTCATACCTGGCCGGTATAACAGGGAGGGAATCCTTTGGAAGAGAGGCGTAGTATCGTTTCAGCGCGGCCGGGGTTATTGTGATATCTTCAGCAATCTTCGACTGGACTTCCCTTACAGTGGCCTGCTCAACCATGCTTCTTCTTATGTCCCTCCGGATTTCAATCATGCTTTTGCCGAAATACTGTTCGAGAGCTTCTTCTCCCTTGGCCTGCTTGATTGCTTCATTCATTCTCATGTTAAGCTCGCCTTCTACATCGCTGTCGGCAACTATTATGCTGTCGATCCTCGCCTGGTCAAGGAAGAGCTTGGATACGAGCATCTCCCTGAAAACATCGCACCTGAGGTTTTCAATGGAAGACCTGTTAAAGATATATGACTTCGTTCCCGACAATTGCGGCGATTGATTCTACAAGGACCTGCGATCTCAAACTCATGTTGGCTGCGAATAGCAGCACTGCAACAGCTGATCCGAGCCTTAGCGGACTGGTAATTTTCATCTTAATATCTTAAAACTGTTTTTCTTTAATGCATCGTTGTAAATACCGTTCTCGAGCGACCTGATATACTCAAGCCTCCTGTTATTCCAGATTATCCTTTTTATGTCGTCCTTTACATATTCATAGGGAGCCACGGAGGACCTGAGCCTGTAATCCCTTATTGAAACAAAAAATACTGAAGACGAGTCGGTGTTTTCATAAAAAGATGTTCTCCTGAGGAAATTCTCCTCGTTGCCGATGTCATCGCTGAACTCTGCAAGGAGCTTGTCGAGAGTGATCCATGAATCATTGAAGTCATCGTATTCTTCTGCAAACTGGTAACAGATTGTTTCAAGCTGCTGAAGGTCGTTCTGCGAGTTAGAGCGGGCAAGGTTCCTTATCCTGTCAAGGTCCGGGGTTTCTACAGGCAGCTTTATGTAGAGCGCCTTCACAATGTTTGATGCAAGCATGAAACTCTGTTCATTTGAGGAGTAGTAACTTTCCATTTCGGTCTCCGAAATAACCGTGTCCATCCTTTCAAGCATCATCCGTCTCTGGTACTCGTAGATTACAAGGTTCTTCCTTGTGTCAGCCGTCTGCCTTTCAATCTCCTTCTGCACTTCAGGAGTGAGATTATCCTCAGCCTTCTGAAGCATGAGCTCCCTGCGGGCCCACTTGTTTATATAATCCCGGATGATTGCAGTGCTGTCGTCACCTGATAATCCTTCCATTCCAACGACCGGTATTTCGTCGAAATACAGGAATGCCTTCCCAACCTGTGCAACGGCCAGTCGCTCTGTCTCCGGCCTGTTAGCGCAGCCCGAAACAATAACAACAAGCAGAAAGCCTATTCATTATCAAGTATCTTCATTACCTCTTCCTTTACCGCTTCGTTAATTTTAACGGGGTAAAGCGACTTTAATTGTACTGTCCATTCCTTCTCGAGGAAATCCTGGTACTCCCTTGCAAGATCTTCAGCAATAGCACCATCATTCCCCTGCCGGTACCCTGGCAGGTTCTTCCGCGATTCCTGGTAGCTTCTGAGGCCGGTGCTGTCAGAGGCTGCCCTCTTCCAGACCTTCCTGTCCGAAACTTCGAAAAGAAGTATCCCGTCATGAAATTCCTGCATGAGATACCTGAATTCGGGGTAGATTGCCTCAAGATTGGAATTCTCGTGGGCAATAAGCTGCTCCTGTGCAAGAATCTCAATTGTGCCAGCGATGAATTCGGCAGAATTGCGCCCGGGTGCTTTCGACCTGCCGCTTTCAACGTACGAAGCGAAATCCCCTGTCTTCATGCCCTTGTCTGCAAATGCAAATATGGTGCCGGAGGGCATTTTTCCCCTGTCATATTTTTTCAGGCCATTCAATAACAGTGAATCTGTATTGGCTGCAAACCAGTCTGCAGCTTTCTGATTGATCCTGAATTCATATTTCTTTTTCAGCCCTTCAACAAATGAGATCCTCGCTATTTCAGAGAGGTAGTCGGGGTTTATCCTTCCCTCTACGTTTGCCCTTATCTCTTCGGGAGTTCCCGGTCCCTTTCGTCCGAGCAGCTTTATTATGTGCCAGCCGTAAGGTGTCCTGACCGGCCGTGTAAATTTTCCTGTATCGCTTATTGCAAATGCTGCTTCTGCAAATTCGGGGATTATCTCTCCGGTTCCGAACCATTGAAGTTCTCCGCCTCTTGCTGCCGATTCCCTGTGGTCGGAGTACTCTCTTGCAAGTTCGCTGAATGAGGCTCCATTGGAAAGTCTTGAATAAATATCATTAATAAGCCTTTCGGCTTCGGCGGCCTGCTCTTCTCCACCGCCCTGCGGAACAGTCTTCATTATATGCGCAACATGAACCTTCCCCCTGGCAGGTCTCTTATCTGCCACCTTAATTATATGATAACCGAAAGCTGTCCTTACAGGGTAGGAGATACCGCCTTTTTCAAGACGGAATGCTGCTTCCTCGAAGGGAGCTACCATCTGGAAGACAGTGAAGTAACCAAGATTGCCGCCGTTAATTTTTACTGATGGGTCCTCCGAGGTCTCCCTTGCAACTGTTTCGAAATCCTCGCCTCCGCTTATGCGTTTGCGCACTTCAAGTGCCTTATTGCGGGCTGCAAGTGTATCGGCCGCTTCGGCATCGGGTTTGAGGCCTGTCAGTATATGCCAGGCATTCACTTCTGTCAGCGAGCGCCTGCAGGCTTCATCAATGAAACGTTCCCTGGCAGTGTTGTCAATAAGATAGCCGCGTGCAAGCTGTTCCCTGTATCCTGCCAGTTCATTCCTGAAGGCAGCTGTTGTGTCTATTCCTTCATGAATTGCGTCGGCAACCTTCAGCTTGAACAGGATAAACTGATCAAGGTATTCCCCTGGATTCATTTTTTTTTCAGGTTCGAGGCTCTTATTGTACATCCTTATGAATTCGCCGGCCTCTACATCGCGGCCTCCGACATTAAGCAAAACAGAGCTGTTAAGATCCTGGGCCGCCGAAGATGCAGCCAGCATCAGCAATGAAGTGAAAAAAAGCATTGTCAGGCTTTTCATCAGGAGCCGTAGTGGATCTTATTCAAATGATTTCCTGCTGTAATTTGGTGATTCCCTTGTTATTGTAACATCGTGAGGGTGACTTTCAATAATGCCGGAGTTTGTAACCCTGACAAATTTAGCTTCCTTTTTGAGAGTTGTAATGTCTCTAGCCCCTACATAGCCCATCCCTGCCCTCAGTCCTCCTGTCATCTGGTAGATAACTTCCGAGAGGTTGCCTTTGAACGGAACCCGTGCAGCA
>JALOMK010000141.1 GCA_025455505.1 Bacteroidales bacterium | reverse complement strand
GCCAGCGCGCGCGGTGCCGTTCGGTATCGAGTTTGACGCGGTCCTTTATGAACAGTACGCCAACCCAGATGTAAAGCGAGATAAAATATGAAAGTGATGAAGCTCTCTGCATAATTCTCTTCGACAGTTCATCTTCTGCAGGCTCTCCTCTTTTGGCGCTGACAACCCTTTTATAGAGCATCAGGAGTGCAAAGCCTACTACTAAAAAGATCACACCCACTTCGAGGATATCGGCCAGTTGAAATTCTGTATCAACATTTACAAGCCACAGGACAGTTGAAAAAATCACCGTTGCAATTACAACAAACAAAATGATCGCTCTTTTCATAATTTTCGCTTTTAAGTTAAATATATCTAACACAAAGTTAGAAATAAATAACATTAAATTCCAAATATTTTTGCGAAAACTTTTAAAAGTATTTAATTGCAGGACTGTATGGAGCAGTTAATCAATGTGTTGTGGACCCCGGTCTGCTTGACGGTTCGACTTTGGAAGATCAATCTTATCGGATCAGGGCTGAAGATACTGGTTTTCATCCTGTCAGTCAGCGTCCTGCCGGTTTAATGAAACTGCTACCTGGTGCAGCTATTGCAGTATGTTCAGAGATGAGTCAAGCAGATAGGTCTTCCCTTTTTCAGTTGGTATAAGTTTAACATTTCCCGCGTAGCTTACTTTCA
This sequence comes from Bacteroidales bacterium, assembly GCA_025455505.1. Classification (GTDB taxonomy): domain Bacteria; phylum Bacteroidota; class Bacteroidia; order Bacteroidales; family VadinHA17; genus LD21. Next base: position 5,622 of record JALOMK010000141.1, on the reverse strand, counting down.
GCGTGAGGCCAAGTCTTGAACTTACCCTTGCCTGTTTCAGCATACCGTTTTCCCAGTCTATATCGACCTCGAATCCTCCCCTTGCCACTAGGCCGTGGATAAAGCCGGTTTTCCAGGCTGCAGGGAGGGCTGGCAGAAGTTCCACTTCGCCGGCATGGCTCTGCAGGAGCATCTCTGTAATCCCTGCCGTTCCTCCGAAGTTGCCGTCGATCTGGAAGGGCGGGTGATTATCGAAAAGATTTGTGAGGGTTGATTTCCTGAGCAGTGCAAGTACATTTTCATAGGCGGCATTTCCGTCCCTCAGGCGGGCAAAGAAGTTGATTATCCAGGCCCTGCTCCATCCTGTATGTCCGCCGCCGTTTGCCAGCCTGTAATCAATAGTCTTCCTCGCTGCGGCAAGCAGCTCCGGGTTTTTCTGTGCAGTTACCTGGTCGGCAGGATGCAGGCCATAGAGGTGTGAAATATGCCTGTGTCCCGGCTCTGGCTCCTCAAATTCCTCCGTCCATTCCATCAGCCTTCCGTCGGACCCGACCCTGACGGGCGAGAGCTTTTCAAGCGTCTTTTCCATTTTCCTGCGGAAGGCCCTGTCTGCATCGAGGAGAGTGCTTGCCCTGATTGTATTCTGAAGAAGGTCGCGTATTATCATATGGTCCATTGTCGGACCCATGAGGAGGCTTGCATTTCCTGTGCCCCCGGGGATCCTGAAGCGGTTTTCGGGTGAGATTGAGGGACCGGAAACGAGGTAACCTGTTTTCGGATTTTCAACGAGCCAGTCCATGCAGAATTCAGCGGCTTCTTTCATTATCGGATATGATTTTGTCCTGAGGTAAACCGTATCACCCCCGAACTGAAAATGATCCCATATGTTCTGGCAGCTCCATGCAATACCCATTGGCCACATTCCATAACCTATTGATCCTTCCGGTTCCGTGAAATGCCAGGGATCTGTTGTATAGTGTGCGACAATGCCCTTCATTCCATAAACTTCCGCGGCTGTTCTCCTGGCATTTGGCCGGAGTGCATCGATGAAGTCAATGAAGGGCGTATGCAATTCACTCAGGTTTGTGATCTCCGCCGGCCAGTAGTTCATCTGTATGTTTATGTTAATATGATAGTCGGCGCTCCATGGCGGCCTGAGCCCGCTGGCCCATATTCCCTGCAGGTTGGCCGGCAGTCCCCCGGGTCTGGAACTGCTGATAAGGAGGTACCTGCCGAACTGGTAATAGAGTTCAATAAGGTCTGTATCGGTATAGCCGTTCTGCATTGCAGTGATACGGGCATCCGTCGGGTACCAGTTTCCCTCGCTTTCGCCGAGATCGAGCGATACCCTGCTGAAAAGCGATCGGTAATCCGCAATATGTGATTTCTTAATTTCCTCGTATGTCTTCCGGCTTGCAGTGGCAATTTGCTGAAGCGACTGATCCTTTTCGTCCCTGCCCCTGTAATTTGTAGCTGCTGTAAGGAAAATTGTCACGGCATCGGCCTTTTCAACCCTGATGCTGTCCCCGGATGAAACAAGGGTTCCACCTTCGTTCAGTACTTTCAGCCTTGCCGCCATCTTTACGCCAATGCCGTTTCCGACATGTTCTGTCATTAAGATTTCATTGCCGGAAGATTCAATTGCAGACATATCTTCGTCTCTCGACAGGCTGGCTGTAAATGTCAGCGAACCCGGCCTGTCGGCTGACAGCCTTACAAGCAGCGCCTGGTCGGCAGCGCTGGAGAAATATTCCCTTGTATAGTTTACCTGGCCTGCGGTGTATGAAACTCTTGCTACAGCCTCTTCTATATCCAGCTCTCTCCTGTAATTGCTGATGCTGCGCTGCCTGCCGAATTCGAGCCAGAGGTTTCCGAGCGACTGGTAGCTTGCGCGCGGATTTGGCTTCTTCCCCATTATGCCCTTCTGTGCAAGTTCTTCAGCCTCCCTGTACTTACCCTCAAAAAGCAGCTTACGGACTTTTGGCAGGTTCTCACGTGCGCCGGGATTTGCATCCCACCTCTCCTCTCCCGACCATACTGATTCCTCGTTGAGTTCGAGCCTTTCTGTCTCGATGCCCCCGAAGATCATTGCTCCCAGTCTCCCGTTTCCGACAGGAAGGGCCTCGTTCCAGTCGGCAGCCGGGCGTGTGAACCAGATTTTCAGACGGGCTGGTTTGTCCTGAGAGGAAAGGTGAGAAGGTGAGATAACAATTATTACTGTTGACAGTAAGATTTTGAAAAGTGTCTTTTTCATTCTGATGAAGTTGTCTGACGTAAATATAAATAAAAGAGGGTGTAATTCACCCCGGGATTCCGTGCAAAAGAGAATGCCGGAGATAAACCAAAAAAAAGAGGCTGTACCTCTTTCCGGTTCAGCCTCCATTCCCAGGATCAGATTCCTGACTATTTTTTAAGCAGGTCGCGGATCTCTGCAAGAAGAGTCTCTTCCTTTGAAGGGGCAGGAGGTGCAGCAGGAGCTGCTTCTTCCTTCTTCTTCGCTGCATTCATTGCCTTTATTACAAGGAAAACTGAAAATGCAACAATCACGAAGTCGAAAACTACCTGGATAAAGTTTCCATAGTTAAGTGTGACGGCCGGTGCAGTTTCAGTGGCAGCCTTCATTACAATCTTGAGATCGGTGAAATTGACACCCCCCACCAGTAATCCTATCGGGGGCATAATCAGGTCAGCGACAACTGATGACACAATCTTGCCGAATGCGGCACCAATGATTATACCCACAGCCAGGTCTACGACATTGCCCCTCATGGCAAATGCCTTGAATTCGTCAAGTAATTTCATACGTCAGGTTATTAAAGGTTAGTATTAGAATTTCACGGAAAAACCAACACCAAGGATCTCCTTGAACTGTACCTTCGACTTTACTCCTTCACCGGCTGCTATGGTACCATTGTCATCACTGTCGAAAGGAACCATTATGTCGTCATCGTAGATAAGCTGGGTGACAAGGCTCACTGTAAGGAACTTGTTTACTTTCATCCCGAGAAGGACATCCCAGTTTACATCGATATTCTGGGGATTGTTCGTATAGTTTGAGAAGAGATCGAGCTTTGTTGTGAATGTAATGTTCTTGAGAAACTCCGATTTGAAGTCAGCCCTTGAATATACTGCCCTGAGGTATCCTCCTATTTCACTTCGGGATGTCTCGCCAGGACTTACGCCGAAGGCTCCCGCGTCGGAAAGGGTCTCGTCCGTGACAAAAGTGAATTTGCCTGTAATCGGAGCCAGGAACACGCTGAAATACGGATTCGGCTTATAGTCGAGACCTGCTGCGGCCATAAGGTATGCAGGAGCGAAGATATCGGATATCTTGTTGACCCTGTCGGGGTAATTGTATCCGGGTGAAAACTGTGTTTTGAAGCTCGCAAGGGCGGAATAATAGAATTTTCCAAATGCCTCCTGTCCGAATTTTGAAACGAATTCAATCTTGTCGTCTGTCTTTCTGAAATCTTCATCACCCTGTTTAAGAAGGCCGTACCCCAGGTCGAGTGTGTTGTCCCAGGCTGTCTTTCCTTTCTTGTAATATGCGAAACCGCTGAAGAGCCCGTTAAGAGATAGCGAATTCTGGCCGCCCGATGCCCAGTTCGTAAGTGAGGTCTGGGCCACGCTTAAGGTTACCACACCGCCTTTTCTCCAGCCCTGTAGTGTGTCAGTGGTAACTGCCCTCAGTTGCTTCTCGGCATCTGTTACCTGGGCTGAGGTGTTCCCGGTGGCATAAACAATTAGGACTATGATCATAACCCCGCAATTAATTGCGGGGTTGGTAATACCATGCGTAAAGATCTTTTTCAAATTCATAGTCTCTTATTTTTCAACTTCCTTGACTTCAGCCTGCGCGGCATTCTTTTTCACTGATTCAATCCCGTTTACACAACCGCTCTGGCTCTTGTAATTCTGACTTGTACCGATCACCTGGTTATTTCCTGCGGACATCGTAAACCTGAACATTTTTGTTGGCGTCTGCGAGGTGCTGAACCTTTTTGCATCGCCTGCATTTTTCCTAACCGACTCAATGCCGTTAAGGCATGCTGCTTTTGTCGAATAGCCTTCGCTGCTGAGAATTGTCTGACCGTTACCGGCCTTAAGACGAAAACGGAATTCATTCTTCTTCCCGCTCTGATAAACTTCAAATTTTGCCATGATTCAAGATTTAAGTTAGTTCTGAAAAATATCAGTAGGTCTAACAAAAATACGATAGTTTTGTTTAAAAGTCGAAACATTTGGGCTCTATCTTATTTTTCATCATCAGACAGTTAATAGAACTTGAATCTGACCAGACTTTTCACTGAAGCTTCAACCGGCAAATAAATAAACTGAAAACAGTTTTTGCCGATGAAAATAATGGCCTAAATTGCGAACAGAACACGAAATTATTTTAAATATTAATGACTATGAATAAGCAGGAAAGTTTTTTGACTCATATTAATGATGGATATGCCTGCAAGGGAGACAGCATTATACTCGGAGGGGCTATTCTCGACGGGCATCCGGTCCAGGACACCTTTGTCAGGGTCGCCATGAAAACAATGAACAGGCACGGTCTTATTGCAGGAGCCACCGGTACGGGAAAGACGAAAACCCTCCAGGTGATCTCGGAACAATTGTCGGAGAAAGGGGTCCCTGTGCTGCTTATGGATGTCAAGGGCGACCTTAGCGGCGTTGCGATGCCCGGTGAAGAAAAGCCATTCATAACCGAAAGACATGCCCGGATCGGATTGCCATTCTCACCAAAGGGATTCCCTGTAGAACTGCTGACCCTGTCTCAACAGGATGGCGTAAGGCTGAGAGCCACTGTTTCAGAGTTTGGTCCCGTGCTTCTTTCACGGATCCTTGACCTGAACGACACGCAGGCAGGGGTGCTTGCAGTTATTTTCCAGTACTGCGACGATAACAGGCTGGCGCTCCTCGACCTGAAAGACCTTAAAAAGGTTGTTCAATACGTGACTGATGAAGGCAAGGAGGAGATTGAAAAGGACTATGGAAAAATATCGACTGCCACTACGGGCATAATTACGCGCAAGATACTCGAACTTGAACAGCAGGGAGCTGATCTGTTTTTCGGTGAACTTTCATTCGAAATCCGTGACCTGATGAGGCGAGACAGGAACGGGAATGGCTACATCAATATTTTAAGACTTACAGACATACAGGATAAGCCAAAGCTCTTTTCAACATTCATGCTTTCACTTCTGGCTGAAATCTACGGACAGATGCCCGAGAAGGGGGACGCAGAGAAGCCGGAACTTGTGATATTCATTGATGAGGCGCACCTGATCTTCAACCAGGCCAGCCAGGCCCTGCTCGACCAGATAGAGAACATTGTGAAACTTATCAGATCGAAAGGCGTAGGTATATTCTTCGTTACACAGAATCCGACAGATGTTCCGAACGGTGTGCTTTCGCAGCTTGGCCTTAAAGTACAGCATGCACTGAGGGCATTCACAGCCATCGACCGGAAGGCTATCAAACTCACAGCCGAGAATTACCCGCTTTCGGATTACTATAAGACAGATGAGGTCATAACAGCGCTTGGAATCGGGGAGGCTCTCGTAACAGGATTGAATGAAAAAGGGATACCAACCCCGCTGGCTGCTACAATGATGTCAATATCAGAGAGTTCCA
>JALOMK010000140.1 GCA_025455505.1 Bacteroidales bacterium | reverse complement strand
TCCGGAAGGCAGGTTTTGCCTGTAGATATTTGTCACCCTTTTCTCAGTGGCAAGGTCAATATCTGTAAGTGTATAGATAACACTTTTCCCGTCTGGAGAGAGCGCGAAGGAACCAAGTCTCCTGAATTTCCACATTATCTCAGGAGTCATTACTCCGGCAGCCTTTTCTTCGGCTGTAAGACTGTTGTCGATCGCAGGAGTATCGACCGGGCTTGCTTTCTTTTCAGATTTGCATGAGGAGGTCATGGCAAGCACAATGAAAAGTGCAGCCAGCTGAATGTTTTTCATAGCTTCAGACAGTTAAAGTGTTTTATTGTTTTAAGGTTTCTTCAGGGCTTCCGACACTTTTCCCCTGAGTTCGTCATACAGTTCGGGGTTGTCTTTGAGTATCTGTTTCACGGCCTCCCTTCCCTGTCCAATTTTGGTGTCACCATAGCTGAACCAGGAGCCGCTTTTCTTTATTATCTCGAAATCAACACCAAGGTCCACAATTTCACCAAGCTGCGAAATGCCTTCACCATACAGTATATCAAAGTCGGCCTTCCTGAAAGGAGGAGCAAGCTTGTTCTTCACAATCTTAACACGTGTGCGGCTGCCGATAATTTCCTCTCCTTCTTTCAACTGGTTAGTCTTCCTTATATCGACCCTTACCGATGCATAGAACTTAAGAGCGTTACCCCCTGTTGTAGTTTCAGGATTGCCGAACATCACTCCAATCTTGTCCCTGAGCTGATTGATAAAAATGCAGGAGGTGTTTGTCTTGTTAATGTTTGCAGTCAGTTTCCGGAGAGCCTGGGACATGAGCCGGGCCTGCAGACCCATTTTTGAATCGCCCATTTCTCCTTCTATTTCAGCTTTCGGAGTGAGGGCGGCAACAGAGTCAATCACAATTACGTCAATAGCTCCTGACCTGATAAGGTTATCTGCTATTTCGAGAGCCTGTTCCCCGTTATCAGGTTGCGATATCAGCAGGTTCTCAACATCGACACCGAGTTTCTCGGCATAGTTCCTGTCAAAAGTATGTTCTGCATCTATGCCCCTTGGGAAGCCGCCAATCCCAAGTGCAGCATCAAGACCTATTGATCCGGTTGAAATAACCTGTATATTATCAATTGCATGGTCTCCCAGTTTCATTATCGTACCCTTGCCGAAATCCTTCTCGATTTTTCCGAGTGTAACCTCAAGGGCCTTTAGCTTTTCCTTATTGATTTCCTTTCTCTCTTTGTTCATATATACTCATTTATATAATCCATAAATCTGGTTTGCATGATCGCCTGTGTCAACCTTTGAGATAATCTTCTCAATTATACCCTTTTCATCAATAACAAAGGTTGTCCGGATTACTCCCATATAGCTTTTCCCATACATTTTTTTCTCTCCCCAGACGCCGTAATCTGAAAGGATCTTCATTGAAGTGTCAGCTATAAGCGGAAAGGGGAGGGAATATTTGGATGCGAATCCCTTATGAGATTTTTCAGAATCAGGACTTACACCTACAACAGCAAAACCCTTCTTAATGAGATCCTCATAATTGTCCCTGAGGTTACAGGCTTCTGCAGTGCATCCGGATGTGTTGTCCTTGGGATAGAAGTACAGGATTACTTTCCGGCCGGCAAAATCGTCGAGCTTAATATGTCTGCCCTCCTGGTCGATACCTTCAAACGGGGGCGCTTTTGATCCCTCCTTTAACTGTGCCATGTTATTATATTTTGTTATTACGGGTAAATTTACGAAGTTTGAGTCGTATTCTGAAAGTATTATAGTAAATGTTAGTAAATAACTATTGAACTCCGGCATGAGATTATTCCTGAAGCTTTTCCGCTTATTCACCCTTGCTGTTTTGATTCAGTGTACTTCTGTTATTCATGCCCAGGAAGATACAAGGAAACCATCCAGACAGTCATCTCTGGAGGCCTTCTCCAAAGGAGATTATGAAACTGCCTACAAAGAATTCAGCGAGCTGCTGAAAATATTCACAAAGGATCCCCTCTATAAGTATTACTCTGGTGTTTGTCTTGTAAAGTTGAACAGGGACCCGCTTAAGGCTGCCGGACTAATTGAAGAATCTCTGCAGGGGGCATCTGCTGTGAAGACTATATCGTCTGACGCATGGTTCTATCTAGGCAGAGCCAGGCAGATGTCAGGCAACTATCTTTCTGCAATTGAGGCATATAACCTGTATACTGACCAGGCAGGCAAGAAAAGCGCCAGGGAAATGGGCGTTCCCCAGTTTGTCCAGCAGTGCATGGACAATAAGGGCGCCATACCCGTACAGCCGGCTGAAGCGGCTGAGCCAAAGACAGAAATCAGGAATGAAGCTCCAGCCCCGGAAACAGGAAAAGATCCTCCTGTTGCTGCCCCTGTGGCAGTCGTTCCTGCTGCCGTGGCAAGTACTGAAAAGAAAACTACTCCAAGGCAGGCTGTTACATCTGAGTATGAATTGATATTGTCGCAGGCTCTTGAATACCAGATCAGGGCCGATTCACTGAATGCTCTTGCCGCAAGCGGGAAAGCAAATCTGAATAGTATTTCTGCAGAGGAAAAGCAGAGGGTTGTTGCCTCCATTTCAGCATATGAAGCCCAGGCTGCATCATTCCAGAAAAAGGCAGACGAGAAATATAATGAGGCCAGGGCTGCAATGAACCCCAAACCAGCAGCAACAGTTGAAAATAGTACAGGGCAGGCACCAGCTACTGACGCTGGTGGCAAAGGAAAGGTTCAGTCTGTTCCGGCGGCAGGCGTCCCGGCCTCCGTTGCAGGTTCAACAGTATTGTTCAGTTCCATCCCCGGTAACGCTGGCAAGGTTGAGATCGATCCTCAGATTCCTTCCGGACTTGTATACAGGATTCAGATGGGAGTTTTCAGGAATCCTCTGACTGCATCCTACTTTAAAGGGCTTGCACCTGCGCAGGGTTTCCGCGTACAGGGTACGGACAAGACAGCATATTATGTTGGAATTTTCAGGAAGATAGCTGATGCGCGACAGGCCCTGAATACTGTCAAGGCCAAAGGATTCAAGGATTCCTTTATAGTGTCTCTTCTCGACGGCAAGAGCGTTTCTTCCGACAGGGCAACAGTACTTGAGAAAGAGTGGGGAGACAAACCTTTGTATGGAACCGCCGGTTCTAAATCAGTGGCAGCAAGTGATACAATTCCCCCTGAACTGACTTTCAGGGTTGAAGCCATGCGACCTGCCAAACCTGTTAAGGATGATGCAGCCGAGACACTCAAGAAAATAGCCGGGAGCAGGGGGCTGGAGGTTAGAACCCTCGAAGACGGAAAGACATCATACATGATTGGACGCTTTATTACCCCCGAGAGCGCTGCAGAATATGCCGACCTTCTTATGCGGAACGGCTATCCTGAAGCAAAGGTTGTAGCATGGCTGGGTGATAAGGAAATCCCTCTTGAGAGAGCTAAAAAGCTTTTTGAGAACTGACAATGAAAGAAAAGGAACTTCGCAGGGAAGACATGCTTGAAGGAAGGATCTTTGGAAAGGTCCTGATGTTGTATAATGATGATTTCAATACTTTCGATCATGTGATCAAGTCACTGGTGGAGGTATGCGGGCACGACAGTATCCAGGCTGAACAGTGTGCCCTTATAGTTCATTTCAGGGGAAAATGTGATATTAAAAGGGGATCTGATAATCTTCTTGCCGCAATGTGCAATTCTCTTATCCTTAAGGGACTGAGTTCGGAGGTAGTTGAAATTGCTGAATGACTTCCAGCAGGACTTCCAGCAGGACTTAATCGTGATCCCTGTGAAATGCCCTGTAAAGGATTTTGTCCAATACAGAAAGAAGGATTACTCCGGCACTTATTGATATAAGTATCCTCGGAAGATCAATTGATCTTAATTCTGTAAAACTAAAATCCGGAATTGCAATATCAAGATTCAGGCTGAGTCCGGTGAACGGGATGTTAATTATCCCGTCATAAGGAATCAGAATTACAGCAGCAAGAACAAGGGCAAGAACCACACCCGCCGAGATTGCTGAAATCCACAGTCCCTGGTTTTTCGTTGCAGGTTCGCTGTTTTTGACAGGTTCAAGGAAAATCCTTGACATGATCCCTGCCTCCATACTGTCAGGTGCATTTTCCAGCATGCCCGGGTTCATGTAACTCCTGAGCGGATCGCTGCTGTCATGGATTTTTTTATTCATTGTAAACAGTTTTTTTGTTTTCTTCCTTCATAATAATCGCATACATCTTCTGCCTGGAGCGGAACAGTTTTACCTTTATGTTGGATTTATCAATACCTGTAACTGCCTCCATTTCATCAAGATTCAGTTCCTCGTAGTAATAAAGGCTTATTAATGCCCTCTCATCTTCACTCAGTTTCTGAAGCGCAAAGTTAAGAAGAGAATTCCTGTATTCTCTTTCCGCTTCAATTTCCGTTTCACAGTCAGCCAGGAAATCAACCGCATCAGCGGGGAAATCCTCCAGGGAAAGGGCTCCTTTCTTCCTTCCCCGGATGTATGAAATGGCTGTGTTATACACTATCCTGTACAGCCATGTTGAAAAGCTGCTTTTCATCCTGAACTCACCAAGGGCCCTGTATGCCTTTACGAATGAATCCTGGGTTATTTCTTCCGCTTCCTCGCGGTTTCCGCAAATCCTGTATGCTAGGTTGAAGGCATGGTCCTTGTGCCGGGCCACAACATGACTGAATGATCCTGCATTGCCGGCCATTACCTGTTCAATATACTCTATGTCGCTTTTGCCCTGCATTCCTTTCCTTTGACGCATCAGGAAAATTCTGGTTACACCCGTCTGCAAAATTTATTTTTCAAAATTATGTAACCTGGCGGAGATTAAGGATGTCTAAAGGAGCAAAATGAGTCACTAACCAAAACAAAAAAAAGATGGAAGCAGTTATTACATTTATCGCACTCTTCGCCATGGTATTCGGATTAGGATACATATATTATACTACCCGGAACAGGGAGCGAATGGCACTAATCGAAAAGGGAGCTGATGCAAGCCTTTTCAACACGGGCAAGGAAGGGGGAAAGACCTTTATAAACTGGAATAAGTTTACTCTTAAGATCGGGATGCTTGCAATAGGAATAGCGCTGGGAATCATTGCAGGTTCTGTATTTGCCAATAATTCGATTATGGATGAGGATACCAGTTACTCTTCAATGATTTTCCTTTTCGGTGGTCTCAGCCTTGTCGTATTCTATATCATTGACAGGAAGGGGAAATAATCTGACAATTCAATTTCCTGCTTGCCTTCAGCGTGTTATCGGTTGACTGAATCTGAATTATTACAGGGTCAACCGTTGCCGGACTGAAGGCATTTTTATTTATTCCTGTCGGGAATTAATCCGGAGACTATTCAGAATAGAATCTTATCATTGCCTCAATTGCACTTTTGCATACGTTGCAATAACCTTTCGGTCCATTGCTTTTCATCCTGCAGTCAATTTCAGGCCTGAAAATACCCCGGGCAGAATATCCTCCTCCCTCGAACAATCCTGTTGTATTCCTGTATTTCTCTTCTGCGGGTGTCGGCACAGGTGTTCCGGGCGCTATCAGGGCCTTCCATTTGCTTCCGAAGTCCACCATTGTTGTTATGTTTGGTTCCCATGGCTCTACATTCAAAGGATAGAATTCCTCGTATGCCACTTCTGAAGAATAATACTCGTCAGCGAGACCTGCAAAGCCATGACCGAATTCATGGATGAAGACCTTTGGTGATAGTTCATGTCTTGCAGTTGTTCCGCTGTAATAGTTGTATACCCCTCCACCTCCGTAATCGGCACTGTTAACAAGGACAATTATATGGTCGTGGGGGACAACGGCGGCATAATCATTAACCGATTTGATATCCTGGGTCGTCAGGTACCTGTCCAGGTCGAAGGTATAGAAAGAGGAGTTCAAGGCAGTATTGGCATATGTATTTTTACCGGGAATGTCAGTTCCGGACTCCTGCGATACTGCTTCAACAGCCCATATATTGAATCTGTCACGATACTGTCCGAATGGCGCTTCAGAAAAGAGGACTTCAGTCATGTTTTTAACATCCTCCCTGAATTTTACAATCTCATCCTGCCTGTATCCTTCTGCTACAAAAACGAGGTCAACCGAGCTATGAGGATCCCCGGTGCCATGGATCCTTGCTGTGCCGACTTTTACAGGACTTTCTTTCCTGATAAAATAATCGGAGGGATCAATTATTGTTTCGTATAGTACTGAAAAGGAGCCGTTCCTCTCACGCACTGAGAGAACTAACCTGACCTTGTTTTTCGGAAATGGCATCTTTACTACTTCATAGAAGGATCTTTCGATATTTTTTGCTTCCGCGGTAGTTTGCCATTCCTGGTACAGGCTTGAAAAACCTTTCTGGAATACAAGCCTGTTTTCCGGCATGCTATAAAGCTCATATCTGAAATTCCCATAGTTAAAGGGATCGGTAAGCTTGTTTACAGGTCCTGCCCATTTTCCCTCTTCTTTCATTGAAACCGGATAAACCTTTGTCTTTGAACTGTTACCGGCGAACATGAAATCAACCCTTAAAGTCCTGTCATGGAAGTAAGAGTCAAAGTCAGTTTGAGAGTAAAGCGGCAGTGATCCTGCCAGTATCAGAATACAAAGTATTTTTTTCATGATCCCTGTTTGTATTAATCCTTTCGTAAAGCTAAAAATTATCGGGAAGAGATTGGATTATTTATATACTTTTGCGGTAATTAATCTTATGACCTATGCTTTTTTTCGAGGACCCTTCCTTATGGTTAAGGGATTTACTTATAAGTTCGGGATTAAGCTACAATCTGTCAATTGTATTAAGCACTCTTCTGCTTGTTGTGTTTGTCATCTTCCTGAGCTGGCTGGCCAACCTGACTGCAAAGAGCATCATACTTAGCATTGTCACAAGGATAATCAAAAGGACCGTATCGACCTGGGATGATATTTTTCTTGAACAGAAGGTTTTTACAAGACTATCCCATCTTGCCCCGGCCTGGGTAATCTGGTCGATGGCCGGATGGGCGCTAAAGGCATATCCAGGCTGGCTTCTTGCTGTCCATAAACTTGCCTATATATATATGGTTCTGGCCGGGACAATAGTCATCACAGCATTCATTGAGGCCTGGCATCAGATCTACAAAACTCTTCCAATCTCGCAGCACAGGCATATAAAGGGGTACGTGCAACTCGTTAAGATCATAATATACCTGGTTTCGCTGCTCATTGTAGTATCCGTAATTTTCAAAAAGGACATCAGTGTACTCCTGACAGGCATAGGGGCAATGGCAGCTGTTCTGATACTTGTTTTCAAGGACACCCTCCTGGGCCTGGTTGCAAGTATCCAGTTATCGGCCAACGAGATGCT
>JALOMK010000139.1 GCA_025455505.1 Bacteroidales bacterium | reverse complement strand
CCATTGTAACGGCATCTTTTGCATACAATGCCGCCCAACGTGACGTCAAACTTCCCGGCAAACCGGCCATGAAACAGGCTGCCGGCCAGACTCAGCGCCCGCAATTTTAACAGCGGCGTAAAGGCGTAGAGGAGCAAAGGCTTAAAGGCATAAAGGCTTAAGGGCCAAAATATAAAAACAGAGACTCGATTAATTCGGGTCTCTGTTTTTTTGGGGGGCCAGTTCTTCTTTGGGGAAATTTTATGTAAATGTCAGTCCGTAATGCCGATCAGATTTTTCAGCTCCGGGATGTGTGAGTCATAAATGCCGCGTGGCGAGGTTTCGTATTTCGCGCAGAGCGATGCAGCAAAACCTACGGCAACCCCCATCTGGCCGGTTGTATTCATTACCCTGGGGCCGCCAAGACCTACATGCGAAGTACTGAAACAGCGCCCGGCCATGAACAGGTTTTTAATATTTTTCGAATAAAGGCACCTGTAGGGGATGTAATAATGATCGACCTTGTAAAACAGTGCTTCCGAAAGGAAATCTGGTTTAATGGTGTCCTTCAGAACCTGCTGGTAGTGCACATCCACATCGCGCTCTTCCATAACTACTGCGTCGGGAAACTCCCTCATCGTCTTTTCATCCGCGAAAGTGTAAATATAGTCTCCCACCAACCTCCGGGACTCCCTCTTGCCTATAAGATAGGAAGTCCATTCGAGCCTGAGGTTCGCGTTCTCCGGAAGCTTCTTTGCGTTATAAAATGAACCGTAAATTGCCTTAAGCATATGGTCTCTTATTGCCTCTCCGTCGTGTATCTGGTTGAGCTCATTATCGGAATACTCCCATTTCCATGTTCCGGTTGTTGCAACATTGTCTCCAGCAACTTCCATAGCCCAGGGAACTTCAGGAAAATCAACAGCTTCCCCCGCATCTGCAGTCAGCCATAATACCGAAGATCCCATCACCCTGTTGTCGGCCGAAGCCGGGCTCCACAATTCACCGTGTTCAGCCCAGTTCTCACCGTACTGCGACGAATCCTCGCGTCCGTAGAAATACTCGGCACCGGCCCAGTAACCTATCCACCCGTCACCAGTGCAATCGATAAAGAGCGGGGCGCTGAACCGCTGCCTCTCCCCCGTTGAGGTGTGCCTGGCGTCAACTGATGTAACGGAATCAGAAATTGTATTGGCGGCATAAGCCCTCCAGTTAAGGAAAACGGTTATACCCGGATACTTCTCGAGAGCAGCGTGCCTCTTTTTGTCATCGAGCTTCGAGTCGGGAGAGCCGTTGGGCCACCATACTGTATTCAGCATGCTCAGTATCCTGTCCGATTTCCAGGTGATGCCTTCCGTATGCACCCTTATCTCGCTGCTGGCATTGCCGCCCAGTATCGGACGGTCGTGTACCAGGGCCACTTTCATTCCCTGTTCTGCTGCGGCTATCGATGCGGCGCATCCTGCAATCCCCCCTCCCACCACGACAAGGTCAAAATTCGCAGTCGTCTCTGGAGTGTCTGTCTCTGCCCGCATTGCTTTTCTCCAGAGGGCAAGCTCTGCACTTTCATCCGGTGGAGCCGACCGGCCTGTACTCAGGAAGATTGCATCGCAGCGTCCGTCGAAGCCTGTAAGGTCGGAAAGCTCAAGCATAGCGGAGGAGTCGCGGGCCGAAAACCTGCCGGCATATTGCCATTTCCAACCCGGCTCGGTACCCAGGACTGATTTTAACTGCTTCCCGTTTACCTTCAGGACAAACCGTCCCGGTGCCTCCCATTCGCCCGGAGCCCAGTTTCTTGTCCGCACCCACACAGAATACCTACCACTCCCGGGAAGAGTAACGCTTGTACTCGCATCCGAAACAGGCTTTCCGAGTCCATGTGCAAGCAGGTATGGCGACCCCATCTGCTCAACAAACTGGGGGTCGACAAGCCAGCCTCCTTTCTCACTGAAACTTTCTGCCTCAATGAGAACAGCCCTGTTATCGTCAGAGCAGGAGCTCAGAAGAAGTGCCGGGAAAAGAATCAGTAATACCCTGGTTATCAACCTTCTTATCATAACTTCTTACTTTTCGATCCCTGCCAGCTGAAGCATGAACGCGTATTCGAGAGCCAGTATGCGGTATCTTTCAAACCTGCCTGAGGCTCCGCCATGGCCGGCATCCATATTGACATCCATTATAAGCATGTTGTCGTCGGTCTTCATTTCCCGGAGTTTAGCCACCCATTTTGCGGGTTCCCAGTATTGAACCTGTGAATCCCAGTATCCTGTGGTAACAAGCAGGTTCGGGTAGTTTGCAGCCTTTACCTGGTCGTAGGGAGAGTATGAAAGCATATAATCATAGTATTCCTTTTTCCTGGGGTCGCCCCATTCATCCCACTCGAATGTAGTCAGAGGAATCGTTTCGTCAAGCATGGTTGATACAACGTCGACGAAAGGAACGGCTGCCACAACTCCCCTGTAGAGTTCCGGTTTCATATTCACTATTGCTCCCATTAGAAGTCCGCCTGCACTTCCGCCCATCGCGAAGAGTTTACCGGGGCTTGTGTACTTCTCGTCAATGAGGAACTGTGCGCAGTCGTTGAAATCGGTGAAAGTATTAATCTTCTTCAGAAGCTTCCCATCCTCGTACCACTGCCTGCCCATCTCGCTGCCACCCCTTACATGAGCTATGGCATAGGCAAATCCCCTGTCGAGAAGGCTGAGGATGTTCGACCGGAAGCCCGGATCTGTTGATGAACCATAGGACCCGTATGCATAAAGCAGCAGGGGCGCCATACCGTCCCTGGCAAAACCCTTCCTGTAAACTACCGAAACCGGCACCATTGTTCCGTCACCGGCTTTTGCCCATAACCTCTTCAATTCATAGTTGTTCTTGTCAAAGCCGCCCAGCACTTCCTCTTCCTTCATTATCTTCTTCTCCCTAGTGGACATGTTGTAATCAATCACCGAATTCGGCGTTGTGAGCGAGGAGTAGCTGAATCTCAGCACCTCCGTATCGGGATTCGGATTGGTGCCGATTCCCGCCATGTAAGCTTCTTCGCCAAAATCAAGAAAATGTTCGCTGTTGTCAGCCCTGTTGATAATCCTGAGGTTGGTAAGCCCTTTTATCCTTTCGTCGGCAACGAGGTATTTGTCAAAGAGCTCAAAATTCTCGAAAAGGACATCCTTCCTGTGGGGAATCACTTCCTTCCAGTTTGACATTGCTGTTTTGTTTTCGGCTGTCTTCATCAGCTTGAAATTGGAAGCGCTGTCGGCATTTGTCCTTATATAGAACTCGCCGCCGAGGTGATCGATGCCGTATTCGTGGTTCGCCGACCTTGGTTCAAAGACCTTTGCTGCTGCAAGGGGAGTTGAGAGATCGAGGTACTTTACCTCCGTTGACAGGGTCTGTGAGGATATTATGAAGAGGTATTTCCTGCTTTTCGATTCCGACAGGTAGAGGCTGAATGTCTCATCTGCCTCGAAGCATACCTCGCTGTCTTTCGTCTGTTCGCTACCGAGCTGATGGCGGAACACCCTGTCGGACCTCAGTGTCTGTACATCCTTTGTAACGTAGAAAAGGTTCTTGTTGTCGGCCGACCATATTACCTGGCCTGTTGAATTCTCAAGCTTGTCGGGCAGCATATTTCCTGATGCAATATCCATGAAGTTAACAGTGTACTGCCTGCGGCTCACAAAATCGGTAGAGTACGCAAGTATCTTGTTGTCGCGGCTTACTGCCAGTCCGCCGACAGAGCAATAGCTTTTTCCTTCGGCGAGCCTGTTCACGTCGAGGAGCACTTCTTCGGTCGCGTCAAGAGAGCCCTTCTTCCTGAAATAAACGGGGTATTCCTTCCCCTCCGAGTATTTTGAATAATACCAGTAGCCGTTGTCAAAATAAGGAACGCTCGAATCATCCTTCTTAATCCTGCCTGTAATCTCGTCGAACAGGGCTTTCTGGAGGTCCGTGGTCCCTTTCATTACTTCCTTTGCATACTCATTTTCCTTTGTAAGGTAATCGAGGACTTTAAGTGTCTGCTCATCTGGAGTCGTGTCGTTCTTCTGTTCGTCGCTGAGACGCATCCAGAAATAATTGTCGGTGCGGTTATCAAATACTGTGTAGGGGATCTTCTCCGCCACCGGAGGTTTCAGGGAATTTCTGTCAGAGCATGCATTGAATGCAACTGCCAGGAGGACTGCTAAAAACAGGCTTAATCTTCTCATAGGTTAAAGACTTAAATATTAATAGTTTATAAGAAATACAACACTAATTACGATCTTCGGATTTCAATATACGAACAATATTTTTGTTTTTTTGTTCCGTTTTACAAAGGTATTGATTCAATTAGCAGTAAGCCTTTTTGCCCTGCTCCGCATGCCGCTCCGCCGTTATGCCGTTACGCCGTTAAGCCGTTATGCCGTTAAGCCGTTAAGCCGTTATGCCGGTTTTTTACAGATCCTTCATCGAAAGCTGCACTCTTTTCCTCTCGATGTCAACTCCTATCACCTTCACTGTCACATGCTGATGAAGCTTAACAACCGACGAAGGATCGGAAACATATGTCTTGCTAAGGTTGGATATATGAACAAGCCCATCCTGCTTTATGCCTATATCCACAAAAGCGCCGAATTTTGTAACATTTGTTACAATTCCGGGCACAACCATGCCTTCCCTGAGGTCTTCCATACTGTGTATATCGGCGAACCTGAACTCCTTGATCTTCGATCGCGGATCCCTTCCCGGTTTTGCAAGTTCCTCCATTATATCCTTCAGCGTGGGGAGCCCCGTAGCCTCCGTAACGTACTTTTCAAGCCTGATTTCCTTCCGCTTTGCATCGTCAGTCATCAGCTGCCTTATGTCGCAGCCAAGATCGTTAGCTATCTTCTCAACAACCTTGTAACTTTCGGGATGCACAGCACTTGAATCTAGCGGATTCTCAGCATTTCTTATCCTTAGGAAGCCGGCAGCCTGTTCGAATGCCTTCTCTCCCATTCTTTTTACTTTGAGGAGTTCCTTCCTTGAACCAAAGGGCCCGTTTTCAGACCTGAAATCGACTATATTCTGTGCAAGCTGAGGTCCGAGACCCGATACAT
This sequence comes from Bacteroidales bacterium, assembly GCA_025455505.1. GTDB lineage: Bacteria > Bacteroidota > Bacteroidia > Bacteroidales > VadinHA17 > LD21. The sequence goes on along the minus strand of JALOMK010000139.1, from coordinate 1,255 downwards.
ACGTTAGCAAGTGGCGACTCGCGGTGTTCACTTCGACGCCTACGGCATTTACGCAGCTTACTACTACATCGTCGAGCGATTTCTGGAGTTTCTGCTGGTCGACGTCATGCTGGTACTGGCCCACTCCTATCGATTTGGGATCGATCTTCACAAGCTCGGCAAGCGGGTCCATCAGGCGGCGGCCAATCGACACCGCACCCCGTACGGTTACATCATAATCGGGGAATTCTTCCCTTGCTGTCTTCGATGCGGAATATACAGATGCTCCTGCCTCGCTGACTACAAAAACCTGGATGTCATTTTCGAACTTAACCCATTTTATGAACTCTTCGGTTTCGCGGCTGGCTGTACCGTTACCGATTGCTATCGCCTCAATCTTGTATGAATTTACAAGGGTAAGTATCTTTTTTATTGACAGGGCTGTCTGGTTCTGGGGAGGGTGAGGATAGATAGTCTCGTTGTGAAGAAGCCTGCCCTGCCTGTCGAGACAGACAAGCTTGCAGCCTGTCCTGAAGCCCGGGTCGAGAGCAAGCACGTTCTTCTCTCCAAGAGGTGATCCGAGCAGCAGCTGGCGCAGGTTATCCGCAAAAACTGCTATAGCCTCGGCATCGGCTTTTTCCTTTGACATGGCCCTGAACTCGGTCTCAAGCGATGATGAAAGAAGCCTTTTCCAGCTGTCCTTCACAGCCGCTGAAACAATATCAGCAGAGCCGTTCCTTGCCTTAATGAAGATCTTCTCAAGGATCTCAAGGGCTTTCTCATCTGAGGGCTCTATTGACAGACGCAGGAAGCCCTCTTCTTCTCCCCTTCGCATAGCAAGCAGCCTGTGCGACGGGCATTTTCGCAAAGGTTCCGACCAGTCATAATAATCGCTGAACTTAATCCCGTCGGCCTCTTTGCCCTTGATCACCCGTGAACTAATTACTGCTTCCCTGTCATAGAGAATACGCAGCTGGCGCCTGGCCTTTTCATCCTCACTCACCCATTCGGCAATTATGTCTGACGCTCCGGCAATGGCATCTTCTGCAGCAGGAACATCGTCACTGATGAACTCCTCAGCCTTAAGCAAAGGATCTGAAAGTTTTTGTTCCATAATAAGGGTTGCGAGCGGCTCCAGGCCCTTTTCCCTTGCTATTGTTGCCCTTGTCCTCCGCTTCGGCCTGTATGGAAGGTATAGGTCCTCAAGTTCCGACATTGTCAGGGCGGCATCGATTTTCAGGCGCAGCTCCGGGGTCATCTTCTCCTGTTCCTCTAT
>JALOMK010000138.1 GCA_025455505.1 Bacteroidales bacterium | reverse complement strand
GAGAAGTACTCAAACCTCGGCCTTGTTAATTCTGCCGCATCGAACAACAGCCAGACGCTGCATTTCGGCGACATAGAAACCAACTATACGTTTGAAAAGGCAAAGAGCGTTAAACGCATGGCCGACATGGTAATGAATTACCTGGAGCGGGAGAAGCATCCTGAGCAGGGACTGAGGGTTTATACAAAGTTTCCCAAGATGGTTCTTGCCGTGGGATCAGGGCAGGTCTCGTCGCTGGAGAAGAGATTTGAGTCTTTCAGCTCTCTGTTCCCCAACCTGCGACTAATAAGAAGGGATGAGATAGCGCAGGTTGAGCCCCGTGTTGTAGAAGGCAGGAAAAGCGAGGAAGAGATCCTCGCCCTTGTTACTGAAGACGGCTACACTGTTGACTTCAGGAGGCTCTGTCATTCTTTTGCTGAGAACGCTCTCAGGGCAAACCCGGACCTTACGCTTCATCTCGACACCAAGCTTCTGAAAATCGAGAAGAGGGAGGATCATTACGTCCTGAAGACAAACAAGGGTGATCTTACCTCTAAAACAGTTGTGATAGCTGCCGGCGGTCACAGCCTCATGCTTGCAAAGTCGCTCGGGTACGGGCGGAACCTGTCAATATTGTCTATGGCCGGCAGTTTCTACACCGGTCCAAAGGTGCTCAACGGGAAAGTATATACGATTCAGGTTGCAAAGCTCCCGTTCGCTGCGATTCATGGCGATCCGGATGTACATAACGGGAATATAACAAGATTCGGACCTACCGCGAAGCCCATTTTCCAGCTTGAACGCTATAACGCGTCAACATTCACTGAATACTGGAAGACATTCGGCGTAGGGCTTGCACCGGTGATCAGCCTCTTTAAAATAACTTTCGACAGGGTTCTCCTGGCTTATATCTTCATGAATTTTCTCTATGATATCCCTGTTCTCGGAAAGTGGTTGTTCACCAAGGAAATCAGGAAGATAGTTCCAACAATCAGGAACAGCGAGATAAAGTATGCGGCAAAGATAGGAGGAACACGCCCGCAGATAGTTAACAACACAACCCACAAACTGGAGATGGGGGAGGCCAAGCTAACAGGAGAAAATATTATATTCAACATCACACCATCCCCGGGGGCTTCAACCTGCCTCGGCAACGCATTCACCGATGCTCAGAAACTTGTTGAGTTTCTTGGGCCCTCGTACAGCTTCCACAAGGAAGCATTCGAGAAAGACCTTCTATAGGGGTGGGTTACTATTCAAATGAGAACTTAAAATCTTCATTCTTTTTTGCACCTGTCCTGAATATCGTCGCTGAAGTCAGGTATACTTTTGTTCCCTCCGATTCGGGCCTTTTTTCTCCCTTGACAATAACTTTTGCAACATGATTGCCAGGCTGCAATCCGGTTATGTGCCATATTGTTTCGGTATGCTGCTGCCCTGCAAACCAGTAGTAGGTATCGATATTCCTGTGGAGCGTGCCGTCAATGTAAATTTCAGCTTTCCCTCCATCCCTGTACCAGTTGCCATCGATTGCAATTCCGGTTCCGTTAAATGATAATTCTGCAACATCGCCCGCATTTGCAGAAAACATAGCCTGGTCTCTTGTCTTGTTGTCCCTTGTTGTTATAGTGTGGGCTTTCCAGCCGCCCGTGAATTTCCACCCTTCTTCACCGAATACCGATATCCTGCGGTCGAAGACCAGGTTGGGGAATGAGACTTCAAGTGCCGGGGCTACGGGTTCCTGGATTTTTATCTTTATTATTTCCTCGTCTGCCCTGCCTCCGTCTTTTTCTATTGATTCGACGGCATAGCTATACGTCGCCGCTACTGCAGAGTTAAAGGAGTGAGTTGTATGTATGAACATGGAATCACCCATTGCAAGCACTCCCTGCTGCATCTCTTCAGGAAGCCCGCTGAAGCCCTTTATTACGCCAAGAACAGCCAGGGCATTTGACGGGTTGCAATCCGAATCCTGGCCGCATCTGGTTGAGATTTCAAGTGTCTTCATCGGGTCGCCTTCTCCGTAGAGCAGTCCCATGACTATATATGCACCATTGAGTTTTGCGTCGATATTGAAGGTAGTACCTGCCTTGCATATCTGCACGCTGCCCCATTTGTTTTCAAGCTCCTGCCAGGCAGCTCTCCAGTCGGACGGGTAATGACCGTGCAGTTTAATCACATCCTTAATTATTTTATAATAATCACTTTCAGAAGGAATTGAAAGAAGTGCTTTTTCGATTATGGCGGGAATGTTGTTTTCAAAATAGGCTTCAGCATAAAGGGCAGCAACAAACACTCCGCCGTAAACTCCGTCGCCGTAATTCATTATATGACCAATCTTGTCGGCTATTGCGAGGGCTGTTGCAGGCATCCCGGGACACATGAATCCTATGTAGTCGGCTTCGATCTGGAAATCAATGTCATCGGCATGCAGGTTGTATTCCGGTGAGCCTGAAAGAGGTGCAAAAATGCTGTCGTGGTAGTTTTTCCTTGCCTGCATGTTGGCATGCCACAGCGGATATCCTGCCTTTGCAAAAAGTTCCTGGAACTTTTTTGCCGGTGCATCAATTCCGTACTGGTCCATTGTCATGAGGAAAGTGAGCTGAACATAGATGTCGTCCTGCCACATGCTGCCCCTGATATCTGAAGGTTTCCATCTTATTGAATCTTCATATATCCTTCCCTGGGCCCGGAACTCTGTCGGTGCTCCGTAAGTCACACCTATCATTTTGCCGGCCCAGCCGCCTGCTATCTTATCCTTCAGGACAACAGGGCTGATTTCCCTGTAATCCTTTGATGAGCTGGTGCAACCCGAAACAGCCATAATTGCTGCTGCCGCGAATGCCAAAATTTTTATTATTTTCATATCACAGTTAATATTTGCGCTTGAATTAAAATTGAAGATCTATTCTGTCAGGAGACAAGGAATTACAGTCCTTTCTTCATTGGCTGATGCATCATTCTTTCCTCGATAAATGCTGCCATTTCTGCAACCGGCATCTTTTGCACTACGTAATAGTGAAGGCCTTCAGGATCGTTTTTCCAGGCATTGCTGCCATTCTCGTTTACAATTATTCTTCCCTTTACCGTGTCGAAGAAACCTTCTGTGCCATATACTGCAATAAGTACGGCTGTCTGGTCCCAGCTCATCCTTCCAAGGCTGTCTTCCTCTGAAAGGGGAATGCTTATCCTGAAGACGTCCTTTACAGGGCTTTCAGGTACTTCCGGCCTGATGAGTTTCAGTCCTGTCCTGATCTCCCAGCCTATCTCGAATCCTGAGAAGATTATCTCCCCAGGCCAGTTTTCATATACAAATTTCGATGCTGCAGAATCAATGAATACATTGAATTCACGTCCCTGGGGAAACCTGCCTGCCATTGATACAAGCCTTTTTACTTTTGTCCTGACAAGATCAGGTCCGTTAAGGGGCGAATCGCCGTCAGGTTCCGACCTTAGGAGTGCTGCAAGGTTAGTCAGGAAGCCTACGGTTACAATTGTGACGCTGTTGTCGGGTGAGCCGGCAAGGATCTGCCGGTAGATATTCATGGCATCTGGTGCGTCGCTCGTTGACTTTGTGGTGTGAGGGTAGCCGGCGACAAGGGAATCTGCCCAGTGTTGCGATGATCCCATGTTCGCCCCGTCTCCCTTCGGTGCCCCGAGAGGTATGCCGGGTCTGCCGAACCAGTTGTTGATTGTCTCGATTGAGGGGACAACAAGTTCATGCTTGTTTGAAGCCAGGGTGGCAAGAATCTCGGCTTTGCCGCTGTCGGCCATTGCATGAAGAAAAGCAAGCGCTCCTACGTCATCATAATCAGGACCCAGGTCAGTGTCGAAGATAATCTTTGTTGTTCCTGTTCCAGGTACTTTCGTATTACAGCCATACAGAGTCAGCAGTGCTGAAAGGACAAGTAAGGTTAGTTTTGATCTCATTTAATATCAGATGTTTTAAAGTTAAGTCATTCAAGTCCTGCAGCCTGGCTGTCATGCAGACCTGCAAGTCAGCTTGCCCTGCGCCTCATGCCGTTATGCCTTTTATTTACCCACCCCTGTCCCCTCCCGTGAGGGGAGTCAATTGCCTCATACCGCATACCGCATACCTCTACACCGTTTGTCGTTCGCCTTTACGCCGTTTATCACTGGAACACCCTGACATAGTCAACGAACATCCTCTGCGGCCATGTTGTTGTACCATCGGGAGGCCCTGGCCAGTTTCCGCCCACTGCAACATTGAATATGAAGAAATGGGGGGCGTTGAAAGGATAATTAGCAGCGCCTACATCCGCCAGGGTATTTGTAAGGTACAACTGATCGTCGACATACCATTTGATAATGTCTTTTTCCCATACTATGCTGAACACGTGGAACTGCTGAGAGAAATCTCCCGTGGACAGGTTGAAATTGGCCCCTTTGTTAGTACTGTTACCGGAGACGGTTTTCCAGTGCATGGTACCTGTAACCCTGGATGGGTAGGTTCCGACAAGTTCCATGATGTCAATCTCACCGCAGGCCGGCCACCCGGCTGTTGTGATGTTTGTGCCCAGCATCCACAGGGCGGGCCAGATGCCCTTGCCTACCGGTAGTTTGGCCCTGATGTCTATCCTTCCGAAGGTAAAGAACTTATTCCCCTGTGTGGTCATGCGTCCCGAGGTATAGTTCAGTCCCGATGCAAGATCTTTCCTCGCCTCTATAACAAGGTTGCCTTTTGATACGAAAGTGTTGTTAGTGCTGTTTGTGTAAAATTCAAGCTCATTATTACCCCAGCCGTTGCTGCCACGGCCTGTTTCCTGGTTCCACACCGAAAGGTCAAGGGAACTCCCGTTGAACTCGTCGCTCCATGCGAGTGTATACCCGGGGTACGAAAGCGGGGTAGAGTAGCCTTCATTTCCCGTTGCGAGGTTTAGTCCGTTCTCGGTTATTATTGTCCCGGTTGCCGCCCCGATGCCTAATTTGCAAAGCTGGGGATTTTCAAGTTCGGCTGTGAACTGCAGATTCGCCTGGCGGGTATCTTCAGGATCGCCTTTGATTACAACCTCAAAATAGCCGCTGGCCTGTCCGGCGGGGATCGTGACAGTTCCCGAGGCGGCAACGAAATCCTTGGAAGCAATCGCAGTTCCGTCTTTAAGAACATAGCCGACAGAGACTTCATTTTCCGCAGCCTTGCTCAGGTAGATATTGAAACGCATTGTCCCGTCGCTTGTCTTCCTCGATTCGGCCGCATCTGATATGTCAGCAACCGGGTAGTCCGTGGCCGGATCCTTTCCCTTGCATGAAATAAGAAGGACGGCAATTGCAAAAACTAAAAGGTTGCGTGTAAAAACAGATTCAGTTATCATAGGCACCATTGTTAAGCTATTGGTTCACATTAAGGTGTTTAAAATATTTTTAAAATGATCCGGGTGGCACACTTGCTCATAATATTCCAAAATTATGGATTATGACAGGCCATAAAATTAGATTAATATTGATTAAAATCGCCATAATGCATCATAAAATTGCCCCTGGTGAGGCAATCCCCGGACTGTTAACTTTTCTTAAATTCACATTGTGGTTTCAGCAGTTCGTTTCAATTCTTTATATTTAAGTCCTGTTAACCTTAACCCTATTATTCATGAATAAAAGCTCATTCCGCTTCCTGCTGATTGCAGCAGCACTGTTAAATTTAGTTTCAGGGATTTTATTTGTTTCAGGAATTACAGCACCGGTCGGTATTCTGCTGATACTTGGAATGGTTTCTCTTGCCCTCGGTGTGAGGGGCTATGAAAAAACAAAAGGTTTCTCCTATACACTTTTCATCTTCACAGCTGTTATTGCCTCCCTTTTTTATCCGCAGTATTTTGTTTCGGTGGGCGACTTCCAGCTTAAAAAACTGATAGTACCCCTTCTTCAGATTATAATGTTCGGAATGGGTTCGCAGATGAGTTTCGACGATTTTACCGGAGTGATCAGGATGCCTAAGGGTGTTGTTGTAGGAGTTGTTTCGCACTATATAATCATGCCACTGGTGGGTTTCTCGATCGCCCATATCTTCAACTTCCCTCCTGAAATTGCTGCCGGAATAATCCTTATAGGGTGTGTCCCAAGCGGGCTGGCATCGAATGTTATGTCTTTCCTTGCAAAGGCAAATCTTGCGCTTGCAGTGACTGTTGGTGCCATATCAACGCTGCTTTCACCCTTTGTGACACCAACGCTGATGAAATGGCTGGGTGGACAATATATTGAGGTTAATTTCTGGAGCATGATGCTCGATATTCTGAACATGATCATTCTACCGATAGTGGCAGGCTTCATGTTTAATCTCTTTGCAAAGAAAGGCGCCTCATCAAAATCGAAGGTAATC
>JALOMK010000137.1 GCA_025455505.1 Bacteroidales bacterium | reverse complement strand
GTCACGACGCTTGGGATTTTGAAAGCGATCCTGAGAAGGGGGAAAACCTACCCGAATCCACTTGTGGGTGCAGTCATCGTTCACAGGGGAAAGATCTGCGGGGAGGGTTACCATCTTAAAGCAGGTACAGCTCATGCCGAGGTTGTTGCGATAGCTTTAGTGGCCGACAAGACGATTCTCCCGGAGTCGACGCTCTATGTCAGCCTGGAGCCTTGTTCTCATTATGGAAAGACTCCCCCTTGCGCAGATCTTATAATAAGCAGCGGGATAAGGCGTGTCGTAATTGGTACCGTCGATACAAATGAAAAGGTATCAGGACGGGGCATAGCAAAGCTGAGGGAAGCCGGGTGCGAGGTTACAGCGGGCGTGCTTGAGGACGAGTGCAGGCACATAAACAGGAGATTCTTTACCTTTCACGAAAAAAAGAGGCCCTGGATAATTCTCAAATGGGCTCAGAGTGCAGATGGTTTCCTGGATACAGACCGTTCTCCGGATAATGAGGGCAGGCCGGTATGGATTTCTGGAAAACCCGAAAGAGCCCTGGTTCACCGTTGGAGGTCAGAAGAGCAGGCCATCCTCGTGGGAGCAGGCACGGTAAGAGCAGACAATCCGCGCCTGAATGTCAGGGACTGGGCTGGACGGGATCCGCTCAGGTGCATACTGAGCAGTTCGGGGGATGTTCCCCCCGGGAGTGCAGTATTCTCCGGAGAAGGGGATGTAATACTTTTCACTCATTTATCGGTAGGGGAAAAAGGACGGATAATCCAACTCGAGCCGCATCGCTCCTCAGCCGTACAGGTATCAGAATATCTTTTTACTTCAGGAATTCAGTCGCTTTTTGTAGAGGGCGGGGCTTCGGTGCTGAATCACTTCATCAGTGAAGGATTATGGGATGAAATGAGGGTTTTTACAGGGAAGGACTGCTTCCGCAGTGGAATAATGGCACCCCGGGTGGAGGGCACAGCTGTTTCAGTCGAAGCCTTCGCCGGGAGCACCCTTAGTATTTACATGAGACAAATTTAGAAGGAGCCTGCTTTGTACCTTCAGGCCAGACTCTCCATTCCCTGAAAAGAGGACGGAGGGAACCGTAAAAATTGCAGAATGTGAAACCGTCCTTCATGCATAATTCATGCGGTCAATAAAAAATCAGACCAAAAGTATAACAAAACAGGCCCGAATGGAGTATAAGTGTATTATTTGGTTTTTTGACAAACCAGCCTGATTTTTTGATAAAATTAGTTATTTTTGACTGTTTGCGGTACTACTACTTTAGATTTACAGACATGAAGAAGAGGATCTTAATTCTGGCAGCTATGCTGTCATTGATAGCTGTCGCATCATCCGGACAGAACGGGAAGAAGTATTACAAAGCCGGTACCGAGTTTGCTGAGACTATGAAGTACGAGGATGCAGTTGTTCAGTTCACCAGTGCAATCGGTCTCGAACCCATGAATCCCGAATACTACGTGGCCAGGGGAGATATGTATGTGAAGCTTGGGAACCTGGCCGGTGCGAAGGCTGATTATGAGAAGGCGCTTGTCTTTGCACCCAAGGATGCGGAGGCAATGATCAGCCTGGCTGTCACTGAGAACGGTCTCGGTAATTACAGTGAGGCCCTCAGGATACTCAACAGGGCATCGTCACGCGAATCGCGCAATCCCGGAGTCTATCCCCAGAAAGTAATATCTCTTTATTACCTGAAAATGTATGACCAGGCGCTTAAAACTTCCGATACGGCTCTTACTGTCAAGGACACGCCCGGCGATTACTTCTGGAGGGGAAGGATTTACGAGAGCCTCAGGAACCAGAAGGAGGCAATAGCGGCTTATGAAAAATCAATTTCGAAGGACAAGAAGTTTGCACCGCCGAGGGTTGCCCTTGCAGGGATTCTTATGGCCACGGATGCAAAAGAGGCAATGGCCCAGGTGAACGAGGTTCTCAAGTTCAACGACCGCGACACCTCCGCCTACCTCATGCGCAGCAGGATTTACATGAAGGCGCTTGACCCTGCCAATGCAATCAATGATATTTCGAAATGCATACTTATCGATCCTGCCAACCCTGCATTTTACATGAGGAGGGGTGATTACTATCTCCAGCTTACCCAGTACCAGAATGCAATTAACGATTACACAAAGTATATCAGCCTCAGCGAAAATGACCCTAAGGGCTTCTACAAGAGGGCCACTGCCTATGAAGGAGCAGGGAGTATTGACAAGGCAATTACGGATTACGAGAAGATCACTGCAATAGCAAAGTATGATGTACTTGCGCGTGAGCTTCTTGACGGGGCCAACCAGAGGCTTTTCAAGCTTAATGAGGAGAGGGATGCACCCGTTATTGCACTTATGAGTCCTGTTCCTGTAAAGAACGTGATACAGGTGAGGGGAGGGAAGAATGAACTCCTCGTTTCGGGAAAGATAAGCGACAAGAGCAAAATCAAAAAGTTCATGATCAACGGCAGGGAAGTACAGGTGGCCGGCAAACCAGGAGAATATGAGTTCCTTACAAACATTGACGTCACCGGAAGGGAAAAACTCTCGATAACTGCAGTTGATGACTACAACAATGAGGAAGTGCTTGAATTCCCCCTTTTCAGGACAGAGATCACACCCCCAGTGATACGCATAACGGCGCCCTATGCTGAAAACGGGCAGATTTTCATCGACAGGAACAACCCGAGCGTATTCATCCAGGGAAAGATAGAGGATGAAAGCAAGATTAAGGCAATTTATATCGACAACAGGATAGCGACATTCGATACCGATCCCGGAAGCGAGGAGATGGTTTCTGCAACACTTAACCCGGAGTTCATGATCTCGACCGATATCACGAACAAGAATAAAATCACAGTTAAGGCTGAAGACATTTACGGCAACGTGAAAATAACCGAGTATGTGATTAACAGGGAAGGAGCAGGCATTGCCTCTACAAACCCGATGGGCAAAACCTGGGTTATTTTCATTGAAAATTCAGGATACAAGACCTTCGGGTCGCTCGACGGTCCCATCAAGGATATCACAACCATGAGGCGCGAGCTTGAAAACTACCAGATACACCGGTTCATACATAAGAAGGACATGACCAAGAAGCAGATGGAGATGTTCTTCAACATAGAACTGAGGGATGAAATAAAGGCTAACCAGGTGAAGTCAATTCTTATCTGGTATGCAGGTCATGGCAAATACATCAACGATGTAGGTTACTGGATTCCCGTCGATGCCGAAAGAGACCAGGAGTTCACTTACTTCAATATCAACTTCCTTAAGGCAGGCCTGATGGGTTATGAAAATGATATTGTCCACACTCTTGTAATATCGGATGCCTGCGAGTCGGGACCGGGATTTTTCACAGCGATGAGGGCAGGCTTTTCGGAACCTTCCTGCGACGATTCCATGAAATCAGGATCCAAATCGGCCCAGATCTTCTCATCTGTGGGACAGTCATACGAACTCACTACTGATAACTCGAAGTTTGCTTCCTCGTTTGCAAATGCTCTTCGGAATGCAGCAAGCAAGAGAGATTGCATCCCGATCGAGACTATCGTTCTTGCAGTGCAGCCTGCCGTTAAGGCCGAGAAGGGACAGGAGCCCAAATTCGGGACAATCCAGGGACTTAAGGATCTTGAGGGAACCTTCTTCTTTATTAAAAAATAGACAGGGGTATGCTGAACATAAGATACAGGATCGGCCAGGCAAGATTTCTTGCCTGGTTTCTGTTTTTTATGTTGTGCATCACGCAGAGGACTCTTGCCCAGGATTATTTCTTCGACAGGTACAACCTTGGTTCCCAGAAGATTTACGACATTCACCAGGATGGAAGCGGCTTCGTGTGGCTGGGCACCGAGAACGGAGTCACCCGCTTCGACGGCAGGGTCTTCCAGAACTTCACCACACGCGACAGCCTGCCTGCCGGAGGCGTCTTCTGCATCCATGAGGACCACCGGGGCCGGCTCTGGTTCGGACACCTGAATGGGGGCGGGGTGTCAGTCTACGACGGGAAGGGATTCAGCAAGTGTACATTCGACACTATTTCAATAGAAGGTCATGTTACGGCAATAGTCCAGACAGGAGATTCTCTGTGGTTTGCAACAACGAGCAACGGGGCGATATTGGCACTCTGGCCGGGTGACAGCATCCGCAACATCAGGGCCAGGAGTTTCCAGGGAGAAGCAGGGCTTAGTTATATGGTTACCGGGGCCTATGTTATGACGGACGGGACACTCATCTTCAACATGAACGGGGCACTGAGGAAGCTGGACAGGCGTGACGGAATCTTCGCGGGATACAGGATGCCCAACATGACCAGGTATTTTGAAACATCCCGGATGCTTGAAGACAGTAGCGGCGACTTGTGGTTCGGTACCTTTATGGGAGGCTTATACAGGTATAGGATGGACAGCGATCAGATGGTCTTTTATGACCTTATGGCTATGGGGATGAGCGGGAATTCGGTCACAGCCCTTGCGGAGGACGGAGAGGGGAGGATATGGATAGGCATCTATTCCGGGGAGCTTGCCTTGTTTGAAGATGAAAAAATGAAGATCATCAACGGAAAAAATGGATTCAGGGGTGCGGACAAGATATCTGACATAGTTGAAGACAGGGAAGGGAATATTCTTATATCGGACCATAAGTCGGGGCTTTCGATATACAAGGGCGATGCGTTCACGACCCTGGGCAGCAAGGAGACAATGGCTGACTTCAACATTAAGGCAGTTGCAGCTGACAGGTCTGGTACTTTATGGATGGGAACCGATGCAGGTCTTTACAGGTTCACTCCGGGCACGGACCTCAACCCCGTGCTCTTCGGAAGGGAACGCACACTCGGGCTGCAAAAGATATTTGCAATAAAGGAAACCGAGCCCGGAAAGATATGGATCGCCTATGACTATTCCGAAAATGATTCGAGGATCGTATTGTATAATTCTGCAAGGAAGACGTTTGAAGTGTTTGATGAAATAAACAATGCCCTGAATAGCACGGGTCAGATAATGGCACTGGAACGCGACAGCAGAAACAACCTATGGATAGCCACAAAAAACAACGGGGTCATTATCTGCGACTTTGAAAGCGGCACAATTCTGAACAAGAACTCAATGGGCGGCATAGTGGGTCAGATAAATGCCCTGCACTGCGACAGCCGGGGCAACATGTGGATCGGTGCGGCAAGTATCGGGCAGCAAACCGGAGGCATCATCAGGTATACTCCGGGCGGAAAGGATTACTCCGATGAAGACTTTGTGCCTGTGCAGGAACTCCGTGGCATAATTGCAACTTCCATCGCAACTGACGGCAAAGGGTCACTTTGGATCGGCACGGGCGAAAGGCTCATAAGCTTCAGCGCGGAAAAGTTTGAGGAATCGTACAGCCGCGACAACGGCTTGTTGTCAGATAAGATTAACCTTGTGATTCCTGCGGAGGACGGGTCTGTCCTCATAGGAACCGATAACGGTTTAAACAGGTTGTTTCCTGGTAGCGGCAGGATACATACATATACGGGCAGGAACGGCTTCAGCGGGATAAAAGCAAATGACAACGCCGTTAGCCGGGGATCCGGAGGAATTATCTGGTTCGGGACTGCAGAAGGAGCTGTGAGGCTTGACCTTTCCAAACTCCCGGTAAATGACCCGGTCCCGGATCCACGCATTCTCGGGCTGAAGGTTAAAGACAAGCCTTACCCGATGCGCGAAGGGATGAAGCTCAGGTACGGCCAGCGATGGATTTATTTCGATTATTACAGCATAAGCCTTGAGAACCAGGACGCGGTTAAATACATGGTTAAGCTCGAAGGCGCTGACACCGACTGGAGGATTACGAACCAGACTTTCATGGATTATTCATCGCGGCCGCCCGGCAAGTACAGGTTCATGGTGAAGGCTACCAACAGCAGGGGAATATGGAACAACGAGCCTGCAAGCTTTTCTTTCATAATAAGGCCGCCATTTTACAGGACCGCGTGGTTCATGTTCATTGTGCTTGCCCTTATTGCAGTGTGGATCGTTATTTATATCAAGAGAAGGGAACAGAAGCTCATCCGTGAGAAAAAATTGCTTGAGGAGAAGGTTGAGGAAAGAACTGCCGAGGTCGTACAGAAGAGCATGGAGATTGAGGAAAAGAACCGCGACATTACAGCAAGCATCAGGTATGCAGAGAGGATTCAGCGGGCCATGCTGCCCCGGGAAAATACTTTCAAGGAAACCTTTGTACTTTTCATGCCCAAGGACATAGTAAGCGGGGACTTTTACTGGATGTACGACAACGGCGACTGGCAGTTCATTGCTGCAGCAGACTGCACAGGGCACGGCGTTCCCGGTGCTTTCATGTCGATAATCGGCCATAATTCGCTTAACAAGATGTGAGGGAGTACGGG
>JALOMK010000136.1 GCA_025455505.1 Bacteroidales bacterium | reverse complement strand
TCATTGAGCTCCATGTACTCCCTGTGGCTCACGGCCAGAATAATGGCATCGTATTTGCCTTCGGGTTTTTTCCTGAGCTGAATACCGTATTCTTCCATCACCTCATGGCTGCTTGCACCAGGGTCGATGACATCGACAGCTATATTGAAGTCGGAGAGTTCGCTTATCACATCGACGACTTTTGAATTGCGGATATCGGTCACGTCTTCCTTGAATGTTATTCCCATTACGAGCACGCGGGCCTTCATAAGGTTTCGTCCGGCAGCAATCATTTTCTTCACTGTCTGTTTTCCGATATAGCGGCCCATGCTGTCGTTTATGAACCTCCCGGAGTCGATCATCTGGGGATGATAGCCGAGAGCCTTGGCCTTGAATGAAAGGTAATAGGGGTCGACGCCAATGCAGTGTCCGCCCACAAGGCCCGGGAAAAACCTGAGGAAGTTCCATTTTGTCCCTGCAGCCTCAAGCACCTCGAATGTATTAATGCCCATCCTGTTGAAGATAATAGAGAGCTCATTCATGAAGGCTATGTTGATGTCGCGCTGGGTGTTCTCGATTATCTTCGCGGCTTCGGCAACTTTTATTGAGCTTGCCCTGTGGACTCCTGCCTTGATAATCAGCTCGTAAATCCGGGCTATTTCCTCAGCGGATTCCCTGTCGCAGCCGCTTGTGACCTTAACAATTTTAGTAAGGGTATGGTTTGTGTCGCCGGGGTTGATCCTCTCGGGGGAGAAGCCAACCTTGAAGTCGGTGCAGTATTTCAGACCCGAGAATTTCTCGAGCACGGGAACGCAATCCTCCTCTGTGCATCCGGGATAAACTGTTGATTCATATACAACATAGTCGCCCTTTTTCAGGATTTTGCCAACTGTTTCAGAGGCTTTCAGGACTGGTGTGAGGTCGGGGAGATTTGCCTTGTTTGTGGGCGTCGGCACTGCTATTATGTGGAAAGATGCCTTGCGTAGGTCTTCAGGATCGCTTGTAAGAAGGATGTCTGTGCCGTTAAAGGCATCGGCTGTAAGCTCATTACTGGGGTCTATACCCTTTTTCATGAGTTCAACCCGTTCGGGCTTTATGTCGAATCCGACGACTTTGATTTTCCTTGCGAATTCAAGAGCGATAGGCAGGCCAACATAGCCAAGGCCGATGACAGACAGGCTTGTCTCTGAAAATGCAGTCTCAACCGACTGCTGCGCGTCCCTGAGTCCGAATCCCCTTCCCGCCAGGATTTCCCTGTAAGTTTCGGTATGGAGGTCGGTGAATCCCTCGCTGAACTCTATTTCTTCTCCTTCAACTGTAATAGACCTGAAAGTTCGCCTGGAGGTTGCTTTGACATGTTCGGGAATGTCATTATAGTCGAGGCTGAGCATCCAGCGCACCCTTGCATTTTTGAGTTCGAGGTAGCCGGCGGCTTTGTCGGGTTTCGACATATGTACAATATTCCTTGTAGTGGGTCCGAAGATCCATCCCAGCATGTCGAAGAAGTGGATGCCGATGTTAGTCGCCACTCCCCCGGATTTCTGTATATCGCCTTTCCAGGAAATTGAGTACCAGTTGCCGCGGCTTGTGATGTATGTAAGGTCGATGTCGTAGATTTTGTCTTTTGGTCCCTGCGCTATCATTTTTTTAAGTTCAATGATGCGGGGATGAAGTCTCAGCTGGAGGACAGTGTATATTTTGTGCCCGGTTTCGTTTTCTATTTCCTGAAGGGCTTCGACATTCCAGGGATTAAGCACGATAGGTTTTTCACATATGGCTTCGGCATGATGGCGCAGGGCAAACCTTATATGGGAATCGTGAAGGTAATTGGGAGAGCAGATTGAAACGTAGTCGATCTTTGTGCCTGTTCTTTTGAGTTTGTCGAAATGCCTGTCGAACCTCTCGAATTCGACGAAGAAATCGCTTTCCGGAAAGAAGTTGTCAATTCTTCCTACGCTGTCGAACCTGTCGAGGCTCGCGAGGAGGTTGTTGCCGGTTTCCTTTATTGCATTGAGGTGCCTTACCGCTATATAGCCTGCGACTCCAATTATTCCGAAGTTCTTCTGGGTTTCTGACATACATTGTCCGTTAATAAATTCAGTCTTTTCTTGACACTGTCCCTTCTCTGAGGACGTATACCTGCCCGCTTTCAGGGCAGCTTGCCAGGCCGTCGGCGCCGAAAGAAAGCCTGTGACCGTATTCGCTCATCCACCCTGTCTGGCGGGCGGGATTTCCGACAACAAGGGCATAGGGCTTTACATCTTTTGTAACAACGGCGCCGGCTCCAATGAATGCAAATTCACCTATGTTGTTTCCGCAGACTATTGTTGCATTGGCTCCGATTGAGGCTCCCCTGCCGACTTTTGTCTGATAGTAGTTTTCCTTCCGGACTATGGCGCTCCTCGGGTTAATAACATTTGTGAATACCATGGAGGGTCCGAGGAATACGTCGTCGGCGCATATGACGCCTGTATATATCGAAACATTGTTCTGGACCTTGACATTGTTCCCCAGGATGACTCCCGGCGATACTACAACGTTCTGCCCTATATTGCATTTTTCGCCTACTTCGGCGCCGGTCATGATGTGGCTGAAGTGCCAGATCCTGGTTCCTTTTCCTATCCTGCAACCCTCGTCGATAACAGCAGTTTCATGTACAAAATACTCCTTCTCCATAGTATCAATCTTCAAAAAAGCAAAGTACGGATCTGATTATATAATCTGCCTGGTCCTGTTCGAGGTCGGGGTGCATCGGCAGGGATAGCACCTCGCTGCATAGCTGTGAGGTCACGGGGAAGCTGCCGGCGGCATATCCGAGGAACCTGTAGGCTTCCTGCATGTGCAGCGGCCCGGGGTAATATATCATTGCGGGGATTTTCCTTTCTTCGAGGTAAGCTTTCAGGCTGTCTCTCCTGCCGCCCGTAATCCGTAGCGTGTACTGGTGGAAGATGTGCGATGACCAGCTCATCCTGGGCGGGACAATTATGCCGTGTACGCCTGAGAAGGCCTCATTGTAGCGGGCGGCTGCCCTGCCACGGGCTTCATTGAATGAGTCTAGGTATTTCAGCTTCACCCTCAGGACTGCCGCCTGGATTGTGTCGAGCCTTGAATTAATACCGATGTCGGAATAATGGTACCTGACTTTCATTCCATGGTTTGCAATGCTTCTGAGTTTTGCAGCCAGTCTGTCGTCGTTTGTATAGAGGGCTCCCCCGTCGCCGTAGCAGCCGAGGTTTTTCGAAGGAAAGAACGAAGTAGTGCCAATGTGACCGATTGTTCCGGCTTTCCTTGTGCTGCCGTCGCTGAAGAAATAGTCGGTGCCGGTGGCCTGGGCGGCGTCTTCTATAACAAAGAGGTCATGTTCCGCTGCAAGCTTCATAATTCCCTCCATATCGGCACACTGCCCGAAGAGATGCACCGGAATGACGGCCCTGGTTTTCGGGGTAAGGGCTTTCCTGACGGCTTCGGCTGAAATATTGAAGCTGCCGGGATCGGGATCGACAAGTACAAGTTTATAGCCAAGCAGGGCCACAACCTCAACTGAAGCAATGAATGTGAAATTCGTTGTTATTATCTCATCCCCGGGTTTCAGCCCGAGGGCCATGAGTGCAAGCTGCAGCGCATCTGTGCCGTTTGCGCAGGCAATTACATGCCTGACTCCCATGTATTGCTTAAGTTCATTTTCGAAAAGGCCCACTTCGGGTCCCTTAATGAAGGCTGTGCTCTCAAGAACCGACCCCATTGCCGCATCAATTTCGGGCTTCAGCTTTTTGTACTGGGCACCCAGATCGACCATCTGAATCTCTCTCATTCCCTATTCAAATTTCACGAAGACGAAGATAATATTTTTTCATGAGCAGTTTTTATATATATTTGTGATGCCCGTCAAAATTAAGCCAGGTGAATATAAGTGCCTTAATAAGAGAGTTGTTGTTCAGTCACGACTGCGTGA
Organism: Bacteroidales bacterium; assembly: GCA_025455505.1. Taxonomy (GTDB): domain Bacteria; phylum Bacteroidota; class Bacteroidia; order Bacteroidales; family VadinHA17; genus LD21. The sequence goes on along the minus strand of JALOMK010000136.1, from coordinate 3,641 downwards.
TTGTGCCCGGTTTCGGGGCTTTCATCTGCAACTATGTGCCGGCACATATCGAAAGGGCAGACAGCACTTTCCATCCCCCTGCGAGGAAGATCTCATTCAACCGGAACCTTGTTCACAATGATGGTCTGATAACAGGGAGGCTGTCGGAGCTGCTTGGGATAAACTACGGCGATGCAAGGAGCATGGTTGATGAGTATTCAGCAGGTCTCAGGAGGAAACTCTCGAAGGGCGAAAAGATACAGCTTGACCATATCGGCATTTTCACAATCAACATCGAGGGAGCCCTGCAGTTCGAGCCCGATCCGGAATCAAACTTTTGCCTTGGTTCGTACGGTCTTGAATCGTTCCGGATGGCCACGCTTTCAGACTATGATGTAAGGAAGCGCGTTCTTCCCGGGAAGGTCCCCGAGCCGGTGAGAAGCTCATCCCTGAGAAAGAATCTCTGGAGGGCTGCGGTCATCATTCCTGTAATATCGGTGCTTGTATATGTTTCGCTCAGGAACGACATATTCAGGCCTGATACCGGGCAATCGTCGCTGAATCCCCTTCTGAGGGAAGAGCTTGAGAGCAACATGAAAGCTCTCGGAAGTGAGGAGCAGACTGGCAGTGACGTTGAAACGGCGGCCCCGGAAGAAAGCACTCCCGTCGCTAACGTGTCACTTCCGGAACCGGAAGTCTCGATATACCCTGGTGCTTCGTACAGCATAATCACAGGCAGTTTCAGATCGGAAGACAATGCCAACGCACAGGCCGAAGAGCTGAGGCAGAGGGGCTTTGACCCTGAGGTGACAGAGGCGCCAAACGGTTTCTACAGGGTAAGCGCCCTGAAGTGCAGCGACATAATCACAGCGCGCAATAAAAAGGACAGCATCGGGCAGAGCTATCCACAGTCGTGGATCAACAAGAATTAACAGCCAGAGTTTTCCAGGACGCCGCCGGGTGATTGCAATCACTTGATCATACTACCGTTGCTTACCTTTTCGGAGGGTGACACCATGACAAGCCTTCCATCGCGGTCTTCGGCCATCAGTATCATGCCCTGCGATTCGATTCCCTTTATTTTCCTGGGCTCGAGGTTGGCGATTATGGAGATCTGCCTGCCTGGCAGTTGTTCAGGCTGGTAGTATTCGGCTATGCCTGAAACGATAGTCCTTGTGTCGATTCCCGTATCGATTTTAAGCTTCAGGAGCTTTGTTGTCTTTGGAACCTTTTCAGCTTCGAGTATCGTGGCAGTCCTTATATCCATCCTGCTGAAGTCATCATAGGTCACGGGGTCTTTTGCAGGTGCGGCGGGGCTTGTGGCGGCCTGGTTTGCTTTTTTTATTTCCATCAGCCTGTCGACCTGTTTTTGTATCGCCTCATCCTCGATTTTCGAGAAAAGGAGGCCGGGTTTGCTTATCAGATGGCCGGGCTTCAGTATTGCCTTGTCGCCTGCCCTGTTCCAGTCGAGGGTTTCGAAATTCATCCAGTCCCGGAGTTTCTGCATTGAGAAAGGAAGAAAGGGTTCGCAGATTATTGTTAGGTTGGCAGTGATCTGGAGTGCAACATTCATAATTGTCTTCACCCTTTCAGGGTCGCTTTTTATTACTTTCCAGGGTTCCGAGTCGGCAAGGTATTTGTTCCCGAGCCGGGCGAGGTTCATTGCCTCTTTGAGGGCCTCCCTGAACCTGAATGTCTCGAGGCTTGTCTCCACATTCTTCCTTATATTTTCAATTTCGGCAAGAACTGTTTCATCGGCAGGTGTGGTGGCGCCTGGTTCCGGCACGCGTCCTTCATAGTAATTGTTTGTGAGGACGAGGGTACGGTTCACGAAGTTGCCAAGTATTGCCACAAGCTCGTTATTGTTGCGGGCCTGGAACTCTTTCCATGTGAAGTCGTTGTCCTTTGTTTCGGGAGCGCTGGCGCAGAGCGAGTAGCGGAGAACGTCCTGCATTCCCGGGAAGTCGGTGAGGTATTCATGAAGCCACACTGCCCAGTTGCGCGAAGTTGATATCTTGTCGTTCTCAAGGTTAAGGAATTCGTTCGCCGGCACATTTTCGGGAAGGATGAAGCTTCCCTCGGCCTTGAGCATAGCAGGGAAGATAATGCAATGGAAGACAATGTTGTCCTTGCCGATAAAGTGAACCATTTTGGTTTCGCTGTCTTTCCAGTATTTCTCCCAGTCGGGGGTGAGTTCCTTTGTGGCGGAGATGTATCCGATAGGGGCGTCGAACCATACGTAGAGGACTTTCCCGTCGGCGCCTTCAACAGGCACGGGCACTCCCCAGTCGAGGTCGCGGCTCACGGCACGCGGCTGCAGGCCCTGGTCGAGCCACGATTTACACTGTCCGTACACGTTTGTTTTCCATTCGGTATGTTCCTGCAGTATCCATTTCCTGAGCCAGGGCTCATACCTGTCGAGGGGCAGGTACCAGTGCATTGTATCCCTGAGCACGGGTTTGCTGCCGCTTACAGTCGACTGGGGATTAATGAGCTCGGAAGGGCTGAGTGAAGTGCCGCATTTCTCACACTGGTCGCCATAGGCGCTGCCGTTTCCGCAATGGGGGCATGTGCCGGTTATATAACGGTCGGCCAGGAAGCACCCGGCTTCCTCGTCATAGTACTGGCCGCCTGACTTTTCAATGAATTCGCCCTTGTCATAAAGCTTCCTGAAGAATTCAGATGCTGTATCGTAGTGTACTTTTGACGAGGTGCGGGAATATATGTCGAAAGTTATTCCGAAGTCTTCGAAGGCCTTTTTATTCAGTTCATGATACCTGTCGACGACCTCCTGGGGTGTTATTCCCTCCTTTCGTGCCTTCAGCGTGATGGGAACCCCGTGTTCATCGGACCCGCACACTGAGATAACGTCGGATCCTTTCATCCGCAGGTACCTTGTATAGATATCGGAAGGCACATATACTCCTGCAAGATGGCCAATGTGTATCGGACCGTTTGCATAGGGGAGGGCGGATGTTACAAGGTATCTTTTAAAGCTCTTCATGGACGCGTAAATGAATTGTAAAGGTTAAATTTGAAGCACAAATATAATAATAAAAGAACCTGAAGCCTATAAGGCCTGCCGGGCGCCGGCACATCTAAAACAGCTATTATGAAGACAGCCCCCCCGTATCTCAGGAAGGGAGATGAGATAGCAATCATTTCGCCTTCGTTCAGCATTGAGGAGAAAAAGCTTGAGGAAGCTGCACGGATAATTGAATCATGGGGCCTGAAGGTACGCACCGGCAGGAACGCTCTCAGGCAGCATGGACCTTTTGCAGGCACCGACAGCGAAAGGCTTGCCGACCTTGACGAGGCCACTGCAGACAGAGATGTGAAAGCTGTTATCTGTTCGAGGGGCGGCTATGGTTTATCCAGGATAATTGACAGGGCAGATTTCAGTCCGCTCAAAGCGAACCCGAAGTGGTATTCAGGTTTCAGTGACATAACAGTGCTGCATCTCTGGCTAAGCGAAGTATGCGGACTGATGTCAGTACATGGGGAGATGCCGCTTAATTTCACAAATCCGGAAAAGTCGGGCCACAGCATAAGATCGCTGAGGAAGGCTCTCTTCGGGGACCTGGAAGCGGTGGGCTGGAAGGGCTCCTTTTACAGGGCTGCCCCGGCCGCGGGGGAAGTTACAGGGGGCAACCTGTCGCTTG
>JALOMK010000135.1 GCA_025455505.1 Bacteroidales bacterium | reverse complement strand
TTACGGTTTACGACATGTGCAAGGCTGTTGACAGGAATATGCGGATAGATGAGATATTTCTTACAGGAAAGGTGAAGATATGAAGTTGCCTGAGATCTTCAGGGTGCTCATTGTGACACTGAGTGACAGGGCATCAAAAGGCGAATACAGCGATATGAGCGGTCCTATGGCTAAGGAGATGCTCTCTGTATTCCTTACGGAAGCAGCTATGAAGCATGAAATCGAAACAAGGATAATTCCTGACGATGCTCTTCTGCTTGAGAAACTTGTAAGGGATTCATCGGTCACTTGCAACCTCATAATAACTACCGGTGGCACTGGCATCGGGCCCCGGGATATTACTGTTGAAACGGTAAGGCCCCTGCTATCCCGTGAGATTCCCGGCGTGATGGAATACATCAGGATTAAATTCGGATCCGTAAAGCCGGCTGCCCTCCTGAGCAGGGGAGTTGCGGGTATAATCGGCAACTCACTGATCTATACACTGCCCGGCTCTCCAAAGGCAGTTGAGGAATACCTCGGAGAAATAATGAAGACATTGCTTCATACTGTCAACATGCAGTATGGGATAGATAAACATACATGATCTCACTTTCCAGTCTTGCCTGACGAATTAAGTATCCCGTAACCGACTACCCTGTCGTACCTGTCGCGGGGATTCCTGAAATAGACAATTACTGAATAATCGTTTTCAGTTTCCCAGTGACTGCCCTCGAAAGCCGAGGCGACCCCGGAAATGTCATTGTCGCGCCGGAAGAAATACTCATAGTTGTACCATCCCTGCTTGAGAAGCATCGTGCATTCATACTGCCCCGCGGCCTGATTATATGTCATTTCATTGCTGTTGTCATAGTTCCAGTTGTTAAGTGCGCCTGAAACATACATCCTGCCGCCCTGAACAGGCTGTCTGGAAGGAAGTGTGAAGAATACATTCACATAATCTGCCTCCGTATCTGAATCCCTGCCCTCCTGGAAGGCAATATAGTATTTGCCGTTAAAGTCCTGCCAGTAAAAATATGATTTGAACTCCCTGTTTTCAGACGGGAAGAGCTTTACATTATACCAGGGAGCCACATAATCTATCCTCATTACGAATTCTGACTGATACCTGATACTTTTGATGTCGAAATAGCGGAACTCATTTCCTGCACTGAAAATATTCTTATCGGAAAGGGAATTGAACTTAAGCTCACTTGTGCCGAAGAAATCGGGTTTCAGGTTTGTCCTGGCGCTGTTCCATCTGCCGTTCTGCAGAATTGATGCAAATACGGTTCTGACCGGGTCATTGAATGTCAGCCCCGGATGGCTGACTGTGAATGTAACCTGCTGGTGAGTGTCGTTATTCTTTGTCATGAGGGGCCGTCCTACATTCATGCTGATGCTTACGGCATCCTCTGTTACTACGAAGCGCTTCGTAATTACAGGTACTGACGGATTTTGTGCATCATAGACAACAAGGGCATAATTCCCCGAAATGACGAATTCCACTCTGTCGTTCGGAAAAGAGAGGCTGTAGTTGAAATATGAGACTGTTGTGTTGAATGATCTCCTGTACGCCTCGATCGGATTCTCTGCATAACCGTTGAGGTAGGTATTTGGGAAGATCCCAGATTTCTTCCAGTCCTTGTCACAATGTACGAAGGTATAATAGTATGTTTCAGCATTGTTGCCCAGCAGGTCGAATTTAAGAATAAGCCTGTCGCTGCTTTTAAGCTTTATTACGGGGTAGGACAGGTTCCATCCTTCCTTGTGAAGCAGGACTGTCTTTATCCTGTCGTCAAATACTTTTTCATCAAAATACTGAATATCACCGAAATCAGGTTGCGCCTTCAGTTCCGGCACGCTTGTGAGCAGGAACAGTATTAAACAGCTTGCACAATATGTTATTCTCATAAATAAGTATTTGTGTACCGGGATAACCATTAAAAATAAATAAATGTTGTATCATATTTGACATATTTGTTTAATTGTCGCATTGTATTTATAATTTTGTACGCCATTGTTAATTAATTAACAACATCCTTAATTCAACATCAAATATCAATCTGCGATGTCTATTACCGTCAGACTTAAGAAAGGGCTTGACATAAGGCTGAAAGGGAAAGCTGAAAAGAAGCTCTTTCCGGAATCCCCTGCAGCTTTTTATGGAGTAAAACCAATTGATTTTCCTCTTCTTATACCAAAACTGAATGTAAAAACCGGCGACAGGGTGCTTGCCGGCAGTCCTCTTTTTCACAGTAAGCTGCGTCCGGAAATCCTGTTTACCTCGCCGGTGAGCGGGATTGTAAGTGAGATTCGAAGAGGCGAACGTCGTTCGCTGCTGGAAGTTGTTGTGGAAAGGGAAGGAACAGAACACATTGATTTCGGCCGCAGGAATGCAGCCTCCCTGTCGCGCAGGGAGATTGTTGAATCATTGCTGATTTCCGGACTCTGGCCTTCAATACGGCAGAGACCCTATCATATAATTGCAAATCCCTCGGACACTCCCAAGTCTGTTTTCATCTCAGGCTTCGACAGCTCTCCGCTGGCCCCGGACATGAATTTTGTAATGGATAATACATCTTCGGTCCTTTTCCAGGCAGGAATTGCAGCCATTGGCAAGCTGACCGACGGGAAAATCAACCTGGTCCTGAACGGAAATTCAGAGACATCTGAATTGTTAAGGCGGGTAAGCGGAGTTGAACATCATCATTTTTCGGGTCCCCACCCTGCAGGAAATATCGGGGTCCAGGTTCATCACATCGATCCCTTGAACAAGGGAGAAATAATATGGTTTGTCAATCTTCAGGATGTTGTTGCAATAGGGAGGCTTTTTGAGGAAGGCGTTTACAAACCGGAAAGGATAGTGGCAGTAACAGGGTCTGAGGTGCTTGCCCCTGCTTATCACACAGTAAGGTCAGGAGCCTCGGTGAAGGCGCTTCTTGACAACAATACAGGGGAGGGTGATAAGAGATATATAAGTGGGAACGTGCTTACAGGCACCAGGATCGATTATGACGGTTTCCTCGGCTACTATGATTCACAGTTGACTGTGATCCCTGAAGGAAAATATTTTGAATTTTTCGGATGGATGATGCCGGGCTTTGGCAAGTTCAGCTTCTCGAAAGCATTTGCATCGGGCTTCATCCCCGGGAAGGAATACAGCCTGGATACAAACTATCACGGTGGTGAAAGGGCATTTGTAATGACCGGCCAGTATGAAAAGGTTGTACCGATGGACATTTATCCGATGCAGCTTTTGAAAGCAATACTCGCCGAAGATATTGATCTGATGGAGAACCTGGGAATTTATGAGGTGGCCGAGGAAGACCTTGCCCTATGCGAATATATCTGCTCATCAAAGATCGATATACAGGCAATAGTGCGCAAAGGACTGAACCTTATGGTTAAGGAGATGAATTAATAACAGTGAAATAACATATAATGAATTCTCTTAGAAAGAAGATTGACAGGATCAAGCCCCATTTTGAGGAGGGGGGCAGATTCTCAAAACTGCGGTCTGTTTTCGAAGGTCTTGAAACCTTCCTTTTCGTACCCGACAAGGTTACTGTCAGAGGTTCTCATATCCGCGACAGCATCGATCTGAAAAGAACAATGACAGTTGTAATAATAGCTCTTATCCCGGCTTTCCTTTTCGGAGCCTATAACGTGGGGCTGCAGCATTACAGGTCCATAGGGATCGAAGGTTCTGTTGTTCAGCTGTTCTGGTTCGGCTTCCTGAAGATTCTGCCCCTTGTGATAGTCAGTTACGGCGTAGGTCTCGGGATTGAATTCATCGCAGCACAGATAAGGGGACATGAGATAAATGAGGGATTCCTCGTGTCGGGGCTGCTTATTCCGCTCGTAATGCCGATAGATGTACCACTGTGGATGGTTGCAGTTTCAACTGCCTTTGCCGTGATAATAGGGAAGGAGGTCTTCGGCGGTACAGGGATGAATATCTTCAACCCTGCACTTATGGCCAGGGCCTTTCTTTTCTTCAGCTACCCGGGATGGATGACAGGTGACAAGGTGTGGGTTGAGGGTCTTACGAAGGGTCAGAATGTAATTGATGGCTTCTCGGGAGCAACACCCCTGGGGATGCTTGCAATCGGGGAGACAGGGAATATGCCGTCATTCATGGAAATGTTTCTTGGCACCATTCCAGGGTCGATCGGTGAAACATCCACAGTTGCAATCCTGATAGGGGCTTTGATCCTCATTGTTACCGGAATCGGCAGCTGGAAGATTATTGTAAGCGTCTTCGGCGGCGGACTTGCAATGGGTCTCCTTCTCAACGCTGTGGCTGTCAATTCCTACATGGAGCTGCCTGCATACTATCACTTTGTGATGGGAGGGTTTGCTTTTGGCGCAGTATTTATGGCCACTGATCCTGTTTCGGGTACCCAGACTGAGACGGGCAAGTGGATTTACGGTTTCCTGATTGGTGTCCTTTCAGTTCTTTTGAGAGTACTAAACCCCGCCTATCCTGAGGGAGTTATGCTTGCAATCCTGATGATGAATATGTTTGCCCCGCTCATCGACCATTTCGTGATACAGGCAAACATTAACAGGAGACTGAAAAGGCTTAAAGTCGCAACTAACAACATAAAGAAATGAAGGAGTTTTCAAACAGATATATCTATACCTTCTCCATAATAATGGTGGTGGCAGTAGCCCTGCTGCTTTCGCTGGCAGCGACGATCCTGCAGCCCATGCAGCTCAGGAACCTTGAAATAGAAAAGAAGAAAAGCATGCTCGAATCGATTCATGTAATCGCTACCAAGGCGGATGCAGAAGATTTATATGATAAATATATCACCGAGAGCTATGTAATCAATTCAAAAGGAGAAAAGCAGGAGGGAATAGATGCATTTGATGTTAACCTCAGGGCGGAACAGAAGAAACCGGCAGAAGAACAGTACCTCCCGGTTTTCAAAGCATTTCCCGATGACGGCGAAAAGGTTATTATCCTTCCCGTTGAAGGCAAGGGACTCTGGGGACCTATCTGGGGCTATGTCGCTCTCAGGTCGGATATGAATACGATTTACGGGGTCACCTTTGATCACAAGGGAGAGACCCCCGGTCTGGGTGCAGAGATAAATACGACACCCTTCGAATCGATGTTCAATGACAAGACGATCTTTCAGGATGGTAAATTTGTTTCAGTAGGTGTTCTGAAGGGAGGAGCTCCTGATTCCGATCCGCATAATGTAGATGCAATTTCCGGCGGTACCATCACCAGCAAGGGACTTGAAGCAATGCTTTCCGATTGCCTTGTCAAATACAACGAATACCTGTCAACAAACAAAAACTGATATATGAGTAACACTGAGAAGGAGCCCCTGTTCTCACCGAAGAACATAAAGCTGCTGACAGCTCCGCTGGGAAGAAACAATCCCATAACTGTGCAGGTTCTCGGCATTTGTTCTGCCCTTGCAGTTACAGTAAAGCTTAAACCTGCCCTGGTGATGGCACTTTCCGTCACCATAGTCACCGCGGTATCAAACCTGGTTATAGCCCTTATGAGAAGATCAATTCCTGAAAGGATCAGGATAATTGTGCAGCTTGTTGTAATCGCTACAATGGTAATTCTTGTGGACCAGTTCCTGAAGGCATTTGCCTTCGATGTCAGCAAACAGCTGTCAGTTTTCGTGGGGCTTATAATAACAAATTGCATTATTATGGGAAGGCTTGAGGCTTTTGCAATGGCAAATAAACCCTGGCCATCCTTCCTCGACGGGCTGGGCAATGGTGCAGGCTATGGAATCATACTCGTTATCGTTGCTTTTTTCAGGGAGCTGTTTGGCTCAGGTACTTTCATGGGATACCCGGTCATGCAGAAACTTGGAATTTATTCAGTTGGTTATGAGAACAACGGCATGATGATACTTCCCCCGATGGCGCTGATTGTTGTCGGACTGATAATATGGTTCCAGCGAAGCAGGGATCATGCTTTAATTGAGAAAAAATAGGAGGACAGTCTATGGAACATCTTTTAAATCTCTTTGTAAAGTCGATATTTGTCGATAACATGGTCTTTGCCTTCTTTCTTGGCATGTGCTCCTATCTTGCTGTTTCAAAGACCGTTAAAACATCATTCGGACTTGGGGTCGCTGTTATTTTCGTCCTGCTTATTACACTGCCCATAAATTTCCTTGTCGAGAACTATGTTCTTAAGAAAGGTGCGCTTGCCTGGCTGGGTGAAGATTTTGCAGATGTGGATCTCAGTTTCCTGTCGTTCATGATCTTCATTGCCGTAATTGCAGCCATAGTCCAGCTTGTTGAGATGATAATAGAAAAATTCAGCCCGGCACTTTATAACTCCCTTGGAATATTCCTGCCACTCATCGCCGTCAACTGCGCCATCCTGGGGGCATCGCTTTTCATGCAGGAAAGAGAATATGAGACTATTGTTGAAGCCACTGTATTCGGACTGGGTTCCGGGAT
>JALOMK010000004.1 GCA_025455505.1 Bacteroidales bacterium | reverse complement strand
GGACATTCCATGGGGCAGATGAATGCTGTTTCCTGAAGCAGGCAGTTGCCACACATCCTGCACCCGAACAGTGGACCTTTCACTGCCAGTTCTGTCCTGGCCAGGAGCCGTCTGCCGAAGCTCTCCTTTCTGAAGGGATAGAAAGCCGGTTGCCACCGGCGCGCAGGTTTGAATTGCGACATTGCCTTTGTTATTGTGCGTCCTGTGCCTGCCTGGACTGGTAATAATCAACGAAACGCATCGCAAAATCATCCCGGCCGAGAACGAGGTCGGCAGCCCTCACTGCCGCAGTGACTTTCTCAGGATTGGCAATGGGGCATGTCAGTCCGCACTGAACTGCCATAGCCGTGAATACTTCGTTAAGTGTTTCCCTGCCAGGGAGTCCGAATGATATGTTGCTGGCGCCAAGGGTTATGTTCTGCCCTAATCTCTCACGTATTAATTTTATTGTTGACAGCGTTACAAGACAGGCGCCTGTATCGGCGCTGACAGCCATCGCCAAAGGATCTATAATAACATCTTCACGTCCAATACCGGCAAGCATCGCGCGCTCAATTATCTTTTCCGCGATACTGAGCCTTTTAAGAGGATCATGAGTAATGCCGTCATCGTCCATGCACAACCCTATTATTGCGGCACCATATTCCCTTGCCACAGGCAACAGGGCCGCCAGGGATTTCTCCTCTCCATTGACGGAGTTAATAAGTGCCTTGCCGTTCACAGCCTTAAGGGCCGCTTCAATTGCACGAGGATTTGGTGAATCGAGGCAGAGCGGTATGTGGAATCTTTGCTGGATGGCACTGACTGCCAGTGGCAGCAGTTTTTCATCATCTACACCAGGGAAGCCTACATTTACGTCAAGCACATCAGCCCCTGCCCTGATCTGTGTCTCAGCCAGCTCGAGCAGGTATTCAAAGTTACCTTCAGTGAGAGTGCTCACAAGCTTCCTTCGCCTGGTGGGATTGATGCTTTCTCCTATTATTACTACAGGGCCGTTCGTATCGATTACAACTTCCCCGGAAGTCCCTCTGAGAATTGTCTGCATTTTACAGGTTTCTATGATGCCAGTTGCTTCAGGTAGTTGACCGCTCCCTGCGGATCGGGCGAATAGAAATCAGCGCCGATCTTATCACAGTAATCCTGTGTTACCGGTGCGCCGCCGATAAGTATCCTTACACCTGAATGTTTTTCCTTCAGAGCCGACACTGTTTTCTTCATGTTTTCCATAGTGGTTGTGAGAAGTGCTGACAGACCCACAACTGCCCCGGGATTTGCATCAAGGGCGTTCATGAATTTTTCAGTTCCAACGTCAACTCCCAGGTCGATAACCTCCCAGCCTCCTCCTTCAATCATCATTGCGACAAGGTTTTTCCCAATGTCGTGCAGGTCTCCTGCCACTGTTCCAACAATGAACTTTCCCTTTCTCTTAGTCTCTCCCGACTGGAAAAAAGGCTTGAGATGGGCCATGGCGCTGTTCATTGCCTTTGCCGACATCAGCATCTGGGGAACATAGATCTCCTTCCGGCTGAACTTTTCTCCAACCCGGGCCATCGCCGGTATCAGGGCCTCCTCGAGAATGGCATCGGGGCTCGTCCCTCCTTCTATTGCCATCCGGGTCAGCTCGTCGGCCCCTTCCCTGTCCTTCATGGCAGGGGGATAGGGAGAGGCCTTGTTTATTTTTCCCGATTCGACACAGAGGCCGATTTGTAAAAGAATATCGTTCATTGATTCGCTTTTTGGTTGAAAGGATATAAGATTTTAGGCCTGCAGGGCCACTCTGATTCAAATTTATGTAATAATTTAAAACAGCCAACCGCTCAGCGCCAAATTCGATGCAGCGAATCAGTAAATAATGTATATTTAGGCTATTAATTCATAAAATGAGTAATCATGAGATACATCCTTTCGCTAATAATTATGGCAACATTCCTGGCTGCCGCTTCGGCCCAGGACTACAATACCGGTTTGTTCAGCGTCTCAGCTGACATCGGAAATCCTGCAATAAAGGGCAGTTCTTCATGGGACAAGAATGAACAGGCTTATACACTCAGTGGCAGCGGTTACAACATCTGGTTTGCGCGCGATGAATTTCATTTCCTGTATAATAAGATAAAGGGGGATTTCATCCTGACTGCCGATTTTGCTTTTTCAGGAAAGGGAAAGGAAGCCCACCGTAAGACAGGCTGGATGATAAGGGCATCGGAGAAAGACAATTCTCCCCATATATCGGCAACCCTTCATGGCGACGGGCTGACAGTGCTTCAATGGCGAGGTTCTGAAGGTGCAGAGATGAGGGATCCGCAGGACCAGCTATTTGCACCTGACTCGGTCTATGACATCCTGCAGCTTGAAAGAGCAGGGAATGTAATTACGATGAGGGCTGCCCGCAGGGGTGAACCCTTTGTTGTAATCGGTTCGCACGCTATGGATAACCTGCCCGGGGAAGTCCTTGCCGGCCTGTTCATATGCTCACACAATCCAGCCAATAAAGAAGAGGCGAAAGCCTGGAACATAAGGATCGACAAGCCCGTGCCCGACAACTATAATGCAGGCCAGTCGGGATACGTCGGGTGCCGTCTCGAGACAATGGATGTTTTCACCGGGTTAAGAAAGGTGATATACGAAAAGAACGGACGCTTCGAAGCACCCAACTGGATGCCTGACGGCAAGAAGCTCCTGTTTAACATGGACGGTCTGCTCTGGAAGATCCCGGTCGGGGGAGGAGATATTGAGAAGCTCAATACAGGTTCAGCCACACGCAATAATAACGACCATGGCATATCATTCGACGGGAAGCTGCTCGCAATAAGCAGCAGCATTGCCGGAGGAGGTTCCGCTGTTCATGTGCTCCCGCTGGAAGGGGGCGAACCGAAGCTCGTAACCGACAAGACGCCTTCATACTGGCACGGCTGGGATCCTGACAACAGGCATGTTGTATACGTGGCGATGCGCGATGGGAAAAAAACATACGATATTTACAGGAAGCCGATCGACGGTGGCCCTGAGGTGGCACTCACCAACACCAAAACTGGCCAGCATGTCGACGGATGTGAATATTCACCCGACGGAAAATTCATCTATTTCAACGGTAACTTCTCCGACAGGATGCAGTTGTGGAGGATGAAGCCCGACGGCACAGGCATGGAACAGCTTACAAATGATATCTATAACAACTGGTTTCCCCACATATCGCCCGACGGGAAATGGATAGCATTTATTTCCTTTCCCCCCGACATCGATCCCAACAGTCACCCTTCATACAAGAGGTGCATGCTGCGGCTTATGCCTGTAGACGGCGGAGAACCAAAGGTTATAGCCTTCCTGTATGGCGGACAGGGCACTATCAATGTTCCTTCATGGTCGCCCGACAGCAGGCAGATAGCATTTGTAAGCAATTCAGGAAAGTAAGACAGAAGGATTCTGAGCAGCAGTTCATAAGACCTTAATATCCCATGTCAGCTTCACGGAAGACCAGCTGACTGCAAAACCAGGATACCGGAATATCATGCTGACTGTATCTTAACCAGCCTGTCGCACAGGTCCTTAAGTCCTTCGGGAGTATCTCCTCCCGGCATTTCTATTGTTGTATAACCGTTATAGCCTATTCCGTCAACCGCCTGCATTACCTTCTGCCAGCTTACATCGCCCTCGAGCAGTTTCACCTTGAATCCTGCTGACTTGCCCTGCGTGTCGGCAATCTTGCGGCTGTATTCCTTGATGTGGATCTTTGCTATTCTCTTGTTGAGAATTTTTATCCACTGTTCCGGCCAGCCAAAGGCAAGTATGTTGCCACAGTCGAAATAAAACCCTACAAAGGGGCTCCTGAACTGGTCCACGTACGAAGCTGCCTCCATCGGGCTTAGCAGGAAGTTGTTCCAGACATTCTCGATTGCTATCTTAACCTTCAGTTCAATTGCCAGCGGAAGAACCTTTTTTATCTCGTCAACCGAACGGGTCCAGCAATCGTCGTAGGAAACAATGTCACTGACCCTTCCGGGAACAAGCAGTACAGTGTCGGCGCCATAGGCAGCCGCGTCTTCCATGGAAAGCCTGAGGGCTGCAACGCCCTCCTCCCTGACTTTGGGATCGGGATCGGAAAGAAGGTATTTCCAGTGCATGGCGCCGCATACGCTCGGTATTGAAAGACCTGTTGCATTCCTCGCGGCTATGACTTCATTCCTGTCGAGATGGCTCATCACTTCCACACCGTCGAAACCGGCGGCTTTTGCTGCGAGGAACTTATCCATTATAGTGTTGCCGAAGCCTATGCTTCCCCACATTATTCCCTTTTTCAGGGATCTCTCCATCGCAGGGGCCAGGCTTTCCGCAACAACCGTTGGCATCAATGTCAGCCCTGCAGAAGCAAGCAGCGCATTCCTTGAAAATACTCTTCTGTTCATATTCATAAATATGTATTCCTTTAGTCCTTTGTCTTTTGCCGCTATCCACCCCTGCAGTCTGGCTCCTCTCCGCCAGCTGGCGGATCGGCCCCGTTTGTCGTTTGTCTTTCGTCTTATGTCGTTTGCCTATGCCTTTGGTTCCGCCCCTATCACAGGTATAGTTTCCGGTATGCCGGGAACAGGACCGAAATCATAGGTTTTCGGGCCGAGGTACATATCCGAATTCATTACTTCTTCCCAGGTGACGTCTTTCCCCGTATAAGCCGACATCCTTCCCATTATTGTAATAAGGGTTGAATTTATCTGGGCTTCCGAATCATTTACAATATTCCCTGTCCTGATCCCTGCAACAAGATTTATGTGTTCCTGAACATAGGGGTCGGTAACTTTCCATGTCTGGTCCTCTGATCCTTCCTCCGGCATCGGGTATTTCCATGTTTCCTCCCCTTTCAGGTTGTAGATGGTTCCCTTGGCATTTGCATAACCCTCCGTTCCGGCGAAGAACTGCTTTGTAAGGTTGCTGCAACCTGTTATCTGCCGGGCGGCGCAATGGGTATGCATGCCATTCTCATATACATATTCGATGCTGAAGAAATCATACTGGTCGCCTGTCACCCTTCGCTGCCTTCCGCCCCACCCTATTGCCTTCACCGGTATCATGTTAAGGTACCAGTTCATTACGTCAACCTCGTGGATGAACTGTTCAACTATGTGATCGCCCGAGAGCCAGCAGAAGTTTGCCCAGTTGCGAAGCATGTATTCCATGTCGGACATCCCCGGCTGACGCCTTATCACCCATAGGGAACCTCCGTTCCTGATAATGTGAGCGCTTACTATATCGCCAATGGCGCCATTTGCAACCTGCCTCCATGTCTCCATGAAATCCTTCTGAACCCTCCTTATTGTTCCGCTTACCATGCTCAGGTTCTGCTGTTTCGCTCTTTCAGCCGAGACCATTACAGACCTGGCACCGACAGGGTCTACAGCAACCGGCTTTTCCATGAAAATGTGCTTGCCGGCCTTCACTGCAGCCTCTATGTGAGCAGGCCGGAAATGAGGAGGCGTACACAGAAGGACAATGTCAACACCCGAATCTATTACCTTTTCGTAGTTGTCGAAACCCAGGAAGCACTTTTCATCCGGGATTTCGACGTTCTTCGTGGCCTTCAGTTCTGCCCTGCACTTGTCCAGCCTGTCCTGGAAAACATCGCCAAGGGCAACTATCTCAAGGTTAGGCCCGGCATCGAGAAAATTAACTGCCGCCCCTGTGCCCCTTCCGCCGCAGCCTATAAGCCCGGCTTTGAGAACCTTTCCGTCGGGTGCCTGGTTAAGAAGTTCAAAGGGCTTTATAAGCGCTTTCTTTGTCTTTTCGCCGGAACAGGAATTCAGCAGACTTGAGGCACCCAGGGTGCCGATTGTTGCCATTGCAGTATTCGAGATGAAGCGCCTGCGGCTCAGATCTTCTTTCTTTTCCATAGAGATCAGGTATGTTAAGTTACAGTTTTAAAGAGTTAGTTCCCTGTTAAAATTAGGAAAAGAGTTTGACATTGAACCATTAATTGAAAAAATAGTTACCTTGACAAATGTAATTCTGAACCCACTTAATGCGGTCGCGCCTGTACGCAATCATATCAGTGCCTGTATTCGGCATCCTCTATTCCTACACGGCTGTCGGTGTATTCATTGTGCTTATCCTCGCATGGCTGAACCTTCGCAGGCCTGTCACATTCCTTCAGCATAAATGGGCAAAGTCGGTGTTTCTTGTAATGGGAAGACGGCTGCTCACCGAAGGGACCGAAAATATCGACAGGAAGGCAAAATACATTCTCGTTGCCAACCATTCAAGCCTCTTCGACATAGTAGCCATCCTGACATTCTATCCCGAGGTTTCCTGGTTCGGACACGAGAGGCTGCTGAAGATCCCTGTCTTCAGCAAAATCCTTGAGCTGACAGACTATATTCCTTTCAGGGAGCCTAATTATACAAATACAAAGGAAATGCTTAGCCAGCTTGTCAGCAGGTCAGGGAAGAATTCAGTTGCTATCTTTCCCGAAGGAACAAGGACTCTCGACGGCAGAATCAACATGTTCTACAAGGGCTTCATATACCTGTTCAGGTCATCTGACGCTGACATTCTTCCCGTAACGTTAAACGGATTTTACAGGCTGAAACCAAAGAACAGGGCATGGATTGATTTCAGCAGCAGGCTGAACGTATTCATTCACAAGCCAATAAACAGAAAAGAACTTGAAGGCATGACCGACAACGAAATAATAACCAGGGTAAGGGATGTGATTATTTCGAAATATAACTGAAGGCAATGGACAAGCAGAAGAAAAGATGGGCATTTATTGTTAACCCTGTCGCAGGTAACGGATATGGCAGCACTATCGTTCCGGTGCTGGAAGATAACATCAGAAAGCGAGGCATCGACGCGGAAATAAAACTTACAGGTCATCCCGGCCATGCCGTCGTTCTTGCAGGGGAATTTCACGACAAGGGTTTCAGCCATATCATAGGGGCAGGCGGCGACGGGACCTTCAACGAAATTGCCCGCGCCCTCGCCGGGAAAAAGGACATTGTAACAGGGCTTATTCCTGCAGGGACTGGCAACGACTTCATTCAGATACTGGGATTCCCTGACAGGTTCTCGGACAGCGACTGGGACATCTTCTTCAGGGAAGAAACAGCTTCAATCGATGCCGGTTTTTGTAACGGGATAATTTTCATGAACGGCATGGGACTTGGATTTGATGCCCAGGTCGCATCTGAAAACTATTCCGAAGACGGAACCGTAAAGAAGGGAAGCAAATACAAGTATATATGGCATATCCTCAAGACACTCCTTTTCTACCGCGAGAGAAAAATGACAGTTGTAACTCCTGAAGGAAGACATGAAACAGACTGCTTCATAAACACTGTTGCAATCGGGAGAAGATTTGCCGGGGGTTTCCTCCTGACCCCGGAAGCGATTGCAAACGACGGATTGCTTGACGTATGCTCGATCAGGAGACTGAGTCTCCCCGAAAGGCTGAAGATACTGATGATGGTCCCGAAGGGCACTCATATAAAGGATAAGAGGATAAATTATTACAAAACTGCCTCTCTGCATATCGAGTTCAGCCGGAAAGTACCTTTCCATGCAGACGGGGAGTTACATTTCGCATCAGCTTTCGATGTTTCGGTACTGCCGGAAGCACTTAACATCATATATAATCCGGGGGGGAATCACTTCTTCAGACGCTGAGGGGTCTATGAGCTACATTGCCTTCTTCGATCTTGACCGCACAGTTACCTCAGCCATCAGCGGGCGGGCATTGGCAAGGCATGCACTCAGCAGGAAAATGATGAGCAGGAAAATACTAATCCGCGCTCTGCTGAACTCATTCCTGTTCAGGCTCAGGCTGAGAGACCAGGCAAGGATAGTGGGAAACATGGCCGGCTGGACAAAAGGCATTGCACTGAGTGAGTTCATGAGTCTCTGCAATGAAGTAACTGATTATAAACTCATCCCCTCTGTATATGAGGAAGCGAGGCATGAAATAGAATTTCACAGAAACAGGGGGGCGAGGCTTGTTCTTTTATCCTCAGCAGTAGGGCCGGTATGCAGGAGGATAGCCGATGCTGCCGGCTTCGACGATGTCCTGTGTACCGAACTTGAAGTGAAAGGCGAAAGCCTGACAGGCAGATCATCAGGCCCGATATGCTTCGGTCCTGAAAAGGCAGTTAAACTGAAGGAGTACTGCGATATGCACAACAGTACTCCTTCCGAATGCTGGTACTATGGTGATTCACTCTCCGATCTTCCTGCCCTTGAAGCTGCAGGCAACCCTGTCTGCATAAATCCCGGCAGGAAACTGAAAAAGATAGCCTCCCGCAGGACCTGGGATACAAGGCGATGGAAGAAAATCAATTAACCTCAAGTCCCTGCCATGCCGGCAGCACCGGGAATTTTGCATGAGGTTCAGCCTGATACCAGAAGCATGTTGATGAAATGTCGGACTGCTGCTTAAGATATCTCCCTCCCTTGTGCCATCCGAGATCCTGTATGGTTATCCTGAGGTCTTTTTCGAACCTCACAGGGTCCATTATGTGCCACCTGTACATCCCGAAGCGCTGCATGACACTGTAGTGCCCGTCGCCCTTAATTACCTGGTGCAGACCCGCATAAGGCGTGCAGAACTCAGTGTAGTTTGTTTCAACAACCCCCGCCTCGTTCTTCCTGCTTGTATCAAAATCATATGAACCGCAGAAATAATCTTCAGTGCCGGTACCGCAGATTGTCGGGAACTTCGTATCCCCGTCCATGAAGAATTTAATTTCACCTTCACCCCACCAGCCATTGTTATGGACTCCCCATGCCATGTATACCCCGACATAATGGCCTTTCCCCTTTATGCCGTCAACTATTGTGAAATCCGATGTTGAATTCGGGTTTGTCCGCCTGAACTGGGCATGAAAATATGCAGCATCCTGGGGGACTTCGGTCAGGGTGTAATCAACCTGGTAATAGAGGTTCATAGGGTCCGAATCATTAATGTTTTCCATTGTGATCCGGCATTTCTTCCTGAAAGGCATCGCCCAGTAACAGTTGAATGCGCTGCCAGGGTTAACACACACAGCCAGTGAAGACAAATGCGAATAGCTTCCCCATCCCATCCCGAAGAAGTCGCCAACAGGGCACTCGACCGAGGGTTCGGTTTCATCATCCCAGTAGATCCTCAGGATTGAGAACCGCCAGTTTCCAGTCGGTGTCATCCATATATGCTGGATGGCCCCGGGACCTTCGATCTCTGCCATTGTGAAGGTTTCTCCCGGCTTTATCCTGACGTAGGGATTGACCTTCCAGCCCAGCCCGAGATCGCGGGCGGCATTATATGCATTTGCTGTGTTCGGCTTATCCTTGTCGGCCGGATCGGCCATGCCTCCCCTGCCCTTCTCACCCGTAAAGTTCTCCGGGCTTATCGATCGGGTTTTTGCATCGGACATGCGGTAAAGGTTGCCCATGTTCATTTCAAGGCCGTTGAACCTGGCCTGGGCTGACATAAGCGCCGGAACCAGGACAAAAAGAAGCCCTGGTAAAAAACATCTTTTCATACTTCAGTTTTTAGTTATGAATAATTGGTCTACTAAAATTAAGAAATAGAACCAATATCAGTGTAAAACTGAAATATAAATCGAGGACCCTTTCAGAAAGTGTATCTTATCGAAAGCGCACCATCGTACCAGAACCCTACATACCCGATAAAATTAAATCCCGGCTTGAAGTCGAGACTAAGACTTATTGGGGCTTCGGTGAATGTATACTCAAGGCCTATGATGCCATCCACACCTATTGCAACATACTGTTCGCCTGCCGTTCCCCAGCTCACATTGTCGCCTTCAAAGAAACCAATGTGCCCGCCGAAGCCATAGTACCAGTAAAGGTGATCCACGTCGAACGAATTGAAGACATGCATCTCGTAGAGCCCCGAGAACTCTATTCCCTGCCATTTGGTTGTAAAAAGCCCCTCAAATGCATTGTTCCTGTCGATAAAATGCTTTACCGTAATCCCCTGCGAAAGTCCCGCCCTGAAGCCTAATGCAGTTCCATACTCCTTTTTTTGCGCTGAAATACCAGCCCAAACTGCACACAGCACTGCAATCACTGTTAATGCTCTTTTCATTCCTCTTCTATAATATTAGTGTTAATGTGAAACCGAAATATTAACTAAGTTCCGCCGGCTTTTATTATTGTGTAAACGAATTAATAATAATTTTGAGGCTTCACCAGATTTAAGTGCCGTAGTGACTTGTTTAAAAAATCCACAAAATGAAAAACCTTGTTTCTGCTTTGTCAGTTATCGCATTGCTTGCATCATGCAATACCAGGATGAGTAAACCGGATTACCCGATTACAAGAAAAGACACTGTTACCGATAATTATTTCGGCACAGCAGTGGCCGATCCGTACAGGTGGCTGGAGGACGATATGTCGGAGGAGACTGCAGGCTGGGTGGCGGAGCAGAATAAGGTAACATCTGCATTCCTTGAAAAGATACCTTATCGCGACACCATCAGGCAGCGTCTTGCCAGGATGTGGAATTACGAGAAGTTCACAGCACCATTCAATGAGGGTGAGTATACATATTTCACAAGGAATGACGGACTCCAGAACCAGTTCGTAGTTTACAGGCAGAAGGGCGGAGGCGAAGCTGAGGTGTTTCTCGATCCAAACACCTTCTCATCCGACGGCACTACCTCACTCGATGCAATTGAATTTTCCGAAGATGGAAGCAAAGTAGCATTCTCAATATCCGAGGGAGGCTCCGACTGGAGAAAGGTTATTGTGATGAATGCCATAACAAAGGAAATCATCGGCGACACCCTCAAGGACATTAAATTCAGCGGACTGTCATGGCAGGCAAACGACGGCTTCTATTATTCAAGCTACGACAAGCCGGAGGGGAGCCAGCTTTCTGCAATGACCGACCATCATAAGCTTTATTACCACAAGGTAGGCACAGGCCAGGCTGATGACAGGATTGTATTCGGAGCGGACATTAAGAGAAGGTACGTTTCGGGATATGTCACTGAAGACAACAGGTATCTTGTTGTGACTGCCTCAGTATCCACAACAGGAAATGAGCTGTACATTAAAGACCTTGGCAAAGCCGGAAGTCCTTTTGTAACAATTCTCGGAAACTTCGACAGCGACAGTTATGTCGTTGATAACGAGGGATCGAAACTTTTCATCCTTACAAACATGCTTGCACCCAACAAAAAAGTTATAACTGTTGACGCATCAGCCCCGGGTGTTGAGAACTGGAAAGATTTCATACCCGAGACTGAAAATGTGCTCGACCTGGCGACAGGTGCCGGTTACTTCTTTGCGCATTACATGGTTGACGCAATCTCGAAAGTAAAACAGATCGACATGACGGGTGCCATTCTCCGCGAAATTCAGCTCCCGGGGGTCGGGACAGCATCGGGTTTCGGAGCCAGGAAAAAGGACAGTGAAGTATATTTCTCATTTACTAATTATATCACGCCTTCAACAATATACAGGCTCGATCCTGCATCGGGGAAAAGCGATATCTATAAAAAACCTCTTGTAGCCTTTGACCCTGAAAAATACGAGTCGGTGCAGGAGTTCTATACATCGAAGGACGGAACACTGGTCCCGATAATTATAACCTACAGGAAAGGCCTGGAATTTAACGGAAAGAACCCGACAATACTCTACGGTTATGGTGGATTCAGCGTTTCAATCACACCTGCCTTCAGCGCTGCAAATGCGATGTGGCTCGAGATGGGCGGCGTATATGCAGTTCCGAATATCCGCGGAGGCGGCGAATATGGTGAAAAATGGCACCTGGCGGGTACAAAGATGAACAAGCAGAATGTGTTTGACGACTTCATATCCGCCGCTGAGCATCTTATTGCAAAAAAGATCACTTCACCCGGCTACCTGGCAATAAGGGGAGGATCAAACGGAGGTCTGCTTGTAGGAGCAGTGATGACACAGAGGCCCGATCTGATGAAAGTTGCCCTTCCCGCAGTCGGCGTGCTTGACATGCTGCGATACAATGCATTTACAGCAGGAGCGGGATGGGCGTATGATTATGGCACCTCTTCCGAGAGCGGGGAGATGTTCAGGTACCTGCTGGGATATTCTCCCGTTCACAATGTAAGGGAGGGTGTTGAATACCCGGCTACACTTGTTACAACCGGCGACCACGACGACCGTGTTGTGCCGGCTCATTCATTCAAATTTGCCTCCGAACTGCAGGCAAAGCAGGCAGGCAACAATCCTGTCCTGATAAGAATAGAAACCAAAGCTGGTCATGGAGCAGGTACCCCGGTATCCAAAATAATTGAGCAGTACGCTGATATTTACGGATTCACTCTTTACAACATGGGCATTAAAAACCTGGAATGAGAGATTATTATACAAGAATCCTTACAGCGACTTATGCAATTAATGGCCTTCTGCATATAACAGCCGGTCTGGCAGGATCTGATACGCTTGCTTTTGTCACCAAGTTTTTCATAATTCCCCTGCTCCTTCTGATCTGTTATGTAAACCTAAGCAAAACAGCATCAGGCCTGAAGTGGTTTCTTATTACGGGATTGCTGTTTTCGTGGTGCGGGGATATTCTCCTGGAGTTCAGCGGCGGGATGATGTTCATCATGGGACTGGCAGCCTTCCTGCTGGCACAGCTATCTTACCTTTCGCTGTTCCTGAAGACAAAAGGCGGCAATGCCCTGGCATCACGACGCTGGTACTTCCTTGTTCCGGTTGTGATATCCGGGATTATTCTTGCCGGGGTCCTTTACAATCACCTGGGGAATATGAGATTACCTGTATTAATGTATACCCTGGTTATTATGTCGATGCTCGCAGCCGCAATAAACAGGATTGAGAAAGTACCAAAAGCCAGCTATATCCCGGTGCTGGCAGGATCGATACTGTTTGTCATGTCTGATTCTGCAATAGCCGTGAATAAATTCCTGATCGCCTTCAACTGGTCATCGGTCGTGGTAATGACGACTTATATTTCGGCACAGTACCTGATTACCACTGGGGTCATAAAGCAATTCAGCCGTGGCGTGAATGAAACCGGGTGAGGCGTTTACAATCCTCTCAGGACTGTCTCGGCCTTGTGCCAGTCATCGTCAGCAGTGCCCCAAACGCCGCTGCTGATCCGTTCATTGTAGATTTCCTGTGCTTTAAGCCTGATCTGTTCTTCGGTAGGTTCTCCCTTCTTAGCTGATACCTTTCGTGTCTTTACAGTCGCTGAAGCAGGTGCTGCTTTTTTGACTGTTACTGTTGTTTTTGCTTTGGCAGTTTTCATATTACCCTGGATTACCTTTATCAATAGATTCCTTTTGCAAAGGTACAACTTATATGGAAATACATAAAAACTTCCTGTACATCCTCCTGTGTTTCATGTCAGGCAAATTGTTTAAATTTAATATTGAAAAATGTTACCCTAAAAATCTGTGCGTATGCGACAGCCCGGTATAAAAACAACAGCAAGCATTCTCCTGGCTTCGGTACTGGTTGTGGGTTCCTCCTGTTCAAAGTATCAGTATGTTTTTATTTCGGCTGACCTTCCGCAGAATGATCTCAAGGAATATGTCGTCGACAACGATACTGTATCATTGCGATATAGCTTCATAAGACAGGGAATTGCCGCGACCGTTTCGGTTGAGAACAAGCTGCGGCAACCGCTCTACATCGATTATCAGAGATCGGTTACTGTTGTGAACAATGAACAGGATGCAGGTCCCTTTTTCGCTGACAACCAGCCTTCGTTCATTGCCCCGCTTTCAAAAGTCGTTATCCGCAATTTACCTTTAAGAATGTCCTATATTAAGATGCAGGCTGATGCAAGGCATGACGAGGTACATTTCGGATCTGGAAAGGGGAAGAAATATTCTTTCGATGCAGGCAACACCCCTCTGCACTTCAGGCATGTCCTGGCAATCACGCCCAACGAGGACTATTCCTACCCGACATTTCACGATTATTCCTTCTGGGTGGAGACCCTGATTGAAAGCTATTCCGGACCCAAATCAGCGGGGATAAGCAACGCTGACATTTCCTATCTGCACAACAGCAACAGGCAGGTAAACATTACATACTGGTCAGTTATTCTGGCAGCCTGCCTGGTTCCTGTCTGCATCGGGATAATTGCCGCCGGGATCTGACAAAGTATGAAGGAACCTGGAATCTGCTTCATTGCCTGAGATTTCCGCTCGGATCAGATCCATCCCATCTTCGATGCAATAAAGGTCAGGATGAACGAAAGCGAAAATGCAACTACCGGGCTTATGACCCACATTGCAAAGAATTTATTCACTTCGGTTTTCATGAAAATATTCCTGAAGCCGAGCTTGGCAACACCGATGCCAAGTATTGAAGCCACATTAAGCTGAACGAGGGAGGTTGGGATTCCCTTTGATACGGAGGCAAGAAGCATTAGGGAGGCCGATACGAAGGCTATTATAACCGCCTCTATCCTGCCGAAGAGCACAATCTCCTTTCCCGTGTTCTGAACAATCTTGTGTCCGAATATTGAACTACCTATCCCGAAACTCGGGGCCACAACAAGAGTGGAGAGGATCATGATGAAGATAAACTTGCTTTCGTTTGTAATATTAAGTTCATTCATCGTCATCGAGGCAACAGGTCCGGATGCGTTTGCAACGTTGTTGGCGCCGATTGAAAAGGCCACGTAAAGTGAAGTTATCACAATCAATGACATCAGTATCGGACTGTTATTGACCCTCTTTGATATAGTCCAGCCCCTCCGCCTGAGAGGAGTGTAGATGTATTTACCGGCCAGGAAGCATATAAAGAAAGATATAAGCGGGAGTATGAACCATGCCGGTATTATCTCAAGGAAAAGTTTCTGGGAACTGAAACTATTAAAATAAATTGCCGGGGCCGAAATGGCAAACACAGTCGACTGGCTTGTTGACTGCGGAATGCCTGCAAGGTTTGCAATCAGAAGCGATATTGAAACCGACAGGAGTATTATGGTTACAAGCACAACAGTCATCCTTTCCGGGTCAAGCAGTTCCTTGCCCATTGTCGTGGCAGTAGCCTTGCCTGCAGTTATCGCACCGATAAATACCATTATTCCGAACAAACCCGGGATAAGTGACTTTTTAATTGCGTTCACTCCATAGGCCACGGAGAATGCCGGACCCGTGCCGCTTCCCCCCATGTTGATTGCAAGGAAGAGCGCCACCAGAAAGGGGACCAGTAAATGGCTGATCATCGGTGACATGGCAAATGTGCTTTTGCGGCAGATACTGCTTCTGCCGGAATTGTAAAAGTATCAATACACAAACTGCCCGGCATGGGTAAAATAGCTTAATGTTAATGTGTATATAGTGTAATTCGCTTTCGCACTAAATGCTTAAATTCATTAAATCAGATAAGTCATGTAAATAACTCCGATGAAAAAAATAATAATCCCGTCAAAGAATTGACCTGATTCATCGATATTGTTTTTAAAAACAGCTTACAATGGTTAGATTTGACAATAATTGATTGCAATTATCGGTTTTATGTATAACATGTTAAAATGAAAGTATGAAAAGTGCCAAGATTCTTTTGCTTGTGCTGCTGGCAACTCTCACAGCCGGAACCTGCCTTGCCCAGAATGAGGATAAGAAACCCCGCATAAAAAGCATCATAGTCCTTGAGGAAAAGAATGACGTGATGATAAAGAAGGAGATGAAGGAATCTGAGACTTACTACGATGAAAAGGGAAATATCCTTGAAGAAATATCATACAAGGATGGTAAGGTTGATAAGCATTTCAGGTATAAGTATGATGCAGGCGGCAATAAGATCCTTGAGGAAGAATTTGATCCATCCGGCAGGCTGAAGGAATATTCAGAATACAGGATAGAAAACGGGCTGAGAGTGGAGAAGAAAGTATTTGATGCAAACAAGAAGCTCAAATCGCGCAAGATCTACCAGTACACAACATTCTGATAATGCAGCTTCCCCTGATTGAGAGCATACTCAGGTCCTACCCTGCCATTTCGCTCGCTGATACGGCCAGTATAAGGCTGATGAACAGGAATGACACAAAGTTCATTATGCCCCTTACAAAAATTCCGGCTCTTCTTTCCGCAATGAACGGGAACTACAGGGTATTAGAAATCAACGATCGCAGGGAACTCTCCTACTCTACTGCTTACCTCGACACCGAGGATTTCAGGTTTTATGAGCAGCATGTCACAGGAAGGAAAGAAAGAAAAAAAATAAGATTCAGGACTTACCTGACTACCGGCGAATCATTCCTTGAAATTAAAAGCAGGAATAACAAGGGCAGGACAATAAAAACACGCACCGAGGGCAGGCTCCCATCTTCCGGTACGCCTGACTGCCAGTCGCTTGAATTCATAAATTCGCATATCCCGGATTACGCCTCAACAATAAGGTGTGTCCTCACAAGCAGTTTTACAAGGATAAGCCTTGCCAGTGAAAATCCTCCGGAGCGGATAACAATCGACTATAACCTTTCCTTCAGCAGGCCCGGAGAAGACAGTATTGCTTTGCCCTTTCTCGCAATCGCTGAACTCAAACGGGATGCGGCTGCCGGGGCATCAGTCATCCTGGAGGCCCTGAAGTCACTCGGCATACGTCAGTCGCGATTCAGCAAATACTGCACGGGAGCGTCTCTCCTGTACGATGAGCTGCGCAGGAATACAATCAAACCAGGTCTCTTACTTCTTAATAAAATCGAGAATGAATATTCATCTGATCTTTGCGCCTGAAAGTATCCGCATTGCCGGAATTGAACTAATCGACGTGCCCGCCTTCCTTGAATTCCTGTTCAGGTTTGCCCTCAATACAACGGTGATACTGATTCTGGTAAGGTACCTGTATTATGCAACAACCCGTCGCAAGGATTATCTCTTCACCTACATCCTGATAGCCAGCGTGGTATTCCTCCTCTGCTTCCTTCTCGAGAGCGTGAAACTGCAGATAGGATTTGCGCTCGGTCTCTTTGCAATCTTCGGTATAATCCGCTACAGGACCGATTCAATACCTATCAAGGAAATGACTTACCTCTTCCTCGTAATAGGCATATCCGTAATCAATGCCCTTACAAGCGACAATACCAGCGTCGCAGACCTTATTTTCACAAACATTGTATTGATAGGAATAACCTACGGCCTTGAGAGAGTATGGCTGATGAAGCATGAATCTTCTAAAATAATTACATACGAAAAAATCGCCCTCATCAAACCTGATAAATATGATGAGCTGCTGGCTGACCTGAAGGAAAGGACCGGAATACACGGCATAAAGAGAGCAGAAATAGGTAAAATTGACTTCCTGAGAGATACTTGTACAATAACTGTATTCTATGACGCTGAGGGCAATAACCTGCCCTTGCAGGACGAGGAGGAAAGAAAAGATGATGGTGACGATGATTAAAAGGATATCCCTGCTGCTGCCTTTGCTGATGTATGCATCTTTTACGGTTTCGGCACAGGAAAAGGATTTCGGAATCTGGTTCGAACTGGATGCGGAAAAGAAAATTACGAAGAGGCTCGACCTTATGCTTTCCGGTTCAGTAAGGACATTTGAGAATGCATCAAAGATCGATTATATATTCCTGGAGGCTGCCTTGCAGTATGAGTTCAGTGATTATTTTTCGGGATCTGCTTCCTACAGGTTGTCAAGCGCACTTGAAGATGACGGTGAATATTACTACAGGCACAGGCTTACTCTCGACGCTATCGTGAAATATCCTGCAGGGAATTTCACATTCTCCGGCAGGTTCAGGATTCAACGGGCAACTAAAACATACATTGAGGACTCGGAAGATATTGCTGCCGCCTGGGCAGGAAGGATCAGGTTCAAAACGGAGTATGATTTCTCTTCAAAGCCATTCTCTCCTTACTTCTTCATAGAGGCATATAATCCCCTCTTTGAAAATGAAGGTCTCGATATAAACAGGATGCGACTGTCAGGAGGAACGGAGCTCAGGATCAGCAATTCAACCGCATTTGACATCGGCTACATATTCCAGCGCGACTTTAAGTCGGAGTATGAAGACAAACACATTTTATCGATTGCATTAAAGGTAAGTTTCTGAAATACAGACCTGAAGACTTTCCTTTCCTCACCTGCGCAAAGCTGATACAGCAATAAAAGGGAGCCTGAATTCGTTTTAATGATGAAGCACCTGTTTGATAGCACTCTCCGCCCGCATGAAAAAACTGGCATTTCTGATCTTTCTCGGGATCACTCTATCATGCACCTCATCGCGCGATTCCACTTCGCTCCCTGAGGAGGAGGAGATTTTCATAACAAGGAAATATGTCGGCACCTTCCTCGACTTCAGGAAAACAGGGATTGAAACATTTTCCGAAGTCAACCTGGTCTGGATAAAAACATCAATGGACAGTACATACGGGAAATTCTCCGCTTACGGCAGAAACTGTTACTTTATGCCTGGCGACAGGCTCTACATCTCCCGAAATTATTACTCACCCGGTGGTATAAGCGGATACTGGATCTACAGGATCGAAAACAACTCTTCCGTAAGCTACAGGCTCACTGACGTCCAGTATGACAGGAAGGTACTTGCCGAAAAACTGTTCAGGGGCTATTGAAGCACCTTGCCTTTCCAGCCGGCTTATTTTGCATACGAAACTACTCTGTATATTTAAGCCTCAGGCTGTTGCTCACCACGCTGACGCTGCTCAGCGCCATTGCCAGGCCTGCTATCATGGGGTTAAGCAGGAATCCGTTTACAGGATAAAGTATCCCTGCGGCCAGCGGTATCCCGATTATATTGTATATGAATGCCCAGAAAAGGTTCTGGCGGATAGTCCTCACTGTCTTCCTGCTTAGTTTCAATGCAGAAGGTATTACCGACAGGTCGCTGCTAATTATTGTCATTTTCGATGCATCTATGGCTATATCCGATCCTTTTCCCATTGCTATGCTGATATCCGCTGTTGCAAGTGCCTGGCTGTCGTTAATGCCGTCACCGACCATCCCTGCGACAAGTCCCCTCGCCTGCAGATCGCTGATGAAAGCGGCCTTATCGGATGGAAGCATGCCTGCCCTGTACTCCTTTATACCCGTTTTCCGGGCAACAGAGGCGGCAGTCTTTTCGTTGTCGCCTGTAACCATGAAAACCCGGATACCCATTTCTTCAAGCTTCCTTACGGCATCCCCTGAAGTCGGCCTCAGAGGATCCGATACTGAAATTACTGCCAGCAACCTTTTACTGTCGGCAAAATATACTATGCTCCTTGCTTCTTCTTCCCATTCGGCAGCCAGGCGCATGATTGATTCATCAGGAGGTATGCCGTTTTCATTAATGAACCTGTATCCCCCTGCAAAATATCTTTCATTCCCTGAGACTGCAGTTATGCCTTTCCCCGGGATGCTTTCGAGATTTTCGGTACTCACATGCGATGCAGTGCCGTCAAGGACCCGCGAATGGCCTCGTACT
>JALOMK010000134.1 GCA_025455505.1 Bacteroidales bacterium | reverse complement strand
CTTGTTTATGGGAAGAAAAATACCTGATAGATTTTCAATATTCAGAAGTATGTCGTTTACAGGGAATTTTATACCGGGGAAAAGCTTCGACACCTCGTAAATGAATACGAGCCCGTCGAGTCCGCCGAGAGGGTGGTTTGCAACAAAAATAAAACATCCCGATGAAGGAATTTTTTGGAGGCCAGAAACTGAATATTTTATGTTGTATTCCCTGAGTCCTGCTTCAATAAATGCGGCATCCCTGAGGTGCCCGTTCCTGGTCAGGAAAGCGTTAAGATCATGCTGGTGGACAATACGTTCAAGGTACCTTATCACAAAAGAGGGAACGGCCTTTGCCAGTGAGGGATTTTTTGACCGGAGCACTCCTGCCACATCTATCCTGAGAGGCCCGCCTGCCTGCTTAACATTTTCCTGCATCCGTTCCGGTAATTTACTGCCAGTAAAGTGACAAATTTATTCAAAATCGGGAGAGATGATGTTGCCGCTGGTCAGGATGCGTAAAAAAAAACAGGCTGTGGCGCCTGATTCATTCTTCAATCCCTGACTGCCAAAATGCCCTGCTGTTTTGCCGGGATCGCCGGCAGCTGGCCGTCTGCAATTCTACGTTCGTCAAAAAGTTATCAACAATAATCTAAAATTAGTGGTGCGAAGTGGGGGAAAGTGGATATTTTTTACTTATTTTAGCCATTTATTGAAAAAACCGGGATGGCCACATTTATTGGTGATTATGCGTGCAAGGTGGATGTCAAGGGGAGGATTATCCTTCCAATGGCATTCAAGAAGCAGATGCCTGCTGATGCACAGGATCATTTTGTGGTACGCCGCGACATTTTCGAGAACTGTCTTGTGCTTTATTCTATCGAAGACTGGAACAGGCAGCTCGTTATGATCAGGCGCATGAATCCATATAATCGCGAGCATAACATGTTTCTCAGGAACTTCTTCAAGGGCACTGCCGAGTTGTCGCTCGACGGCAACAACAGGCTGCTTGTGCCAAAAAGACTGATGGAGCTGATTGGGGCTGAACGGGATGTGGTGCTTGCAGGGCAGGATGGCAGGATAGAAATATGGGCGGCAGATAAGTATGAAAAGATTGACATGACGCCCGATGAGTTCGCCAGCCTTGCCGAGAAGCTAATGGGCGGAACTTTTAATGACCCGGAGGATTGATGGAATATCATATCCCTGCACTGCTCAGCGAGAGTATTGAAGGGCTGGATATCAGACCAGGAGGGATCTATGTCGATGTAACATTCGGGGGAGGGGGGCATTCATCTGAGATTCTCAGGCGTCTTACCACCGGCAGACTGGTGGCTTTCGACCAGGACGAAGATGCAGCAGCGAACATTCCCGGCTCGGGAAACTTCACATTCCTCTGCCAGAATTTCAGGTACCTGAGGAATAACCTTGAATTCAACGGCATTGAATCGATCGACGGGCTTATCGCCGACCTGGGGGTTTCGTTCCACCAGTTCGACGAGCCTTCGAGGGGTTTTACATTCAGGCACGATGCCCCGCTCGACATGAGGATGAACAGGGAAGGCAGCCTTACCGCTGCTCATATACTCAATACTGCTGACATGGACAGGCTAACTGAAATTTTCTCAGGCTATGGCGAGCTGCCGGGCTCGCGCAGGATAGCCTCTGAAATAATCAATGCCAGGTCCTCTGCACAGATAAACACTGTCAATGACCTTCTCAGGGCCCTCGGACGCCTGATACCGGCAAGGCAGGAGCATAAATTCCTCGCCAGGCTTTTCCAGGCACTAAGGATAGCGGTCAACGACGAGCTCGAAGCCCTCAGGGAAATGCTTCAGCAGGCACTGTATATGCTGAAGCCAGGAGGAAGACTCGTCGTGCTTACTTACCACTCTCTCGAGGACAGGCTCGTGAAAAACTTCATGAGGAGCGGCAATTTTGAGGGAGAAGAGCAAAAGGACTTCTATGGAAACGTAATCACTCCCTTCAGGCTGATTACTAAAAAGGGCATCGTCCCCGCGGAAGCTGAGCTTGAAAGCAACAACAGGGCGAGGAGCGCGAGGCTGAGGGTAGCAGAGAAGAAACAGGAGAATGACTGAAACAGAAAATACAGGCACAACAAATGGCTGAGAGCGAAAAGAGGGACAAGGGAAAGAATGGCACAGCAACTCTTATGAGGGAGCTTCTCAGCGGGACAATGATCTCCGAGAAGATAATTCTCAGGAATCTCGGTTATATATCGCTTGTCACACTCCTTGCTGCGCTTTTCATAATGAACAGGTTTCATGCCGAGAAAGTGACAAGGGAGATGTCGAGGCTTCAGCGGGAGGTCCGGGATCTGAGGTCGGAATCGCTCTCAACCTCGGCTGACCTGATGAATGCCAGCCGGCAGTCTGAGGTCCTGAGGCTCGTCAGGGAAAGAGGATTGAACCTGGAGGAGCTGAAGGCGCCTCCATATAAGCTTATCGTGGATAAATAGAAGTCAGGATGGCAATAAGGGATGAAATAGCATGGAGGAGCGGCATTGTATACTTTGTCATTGCCCTTCTTGCCGTTTTGGTCCTCGGCAAAATTCTCTTCCTCCAGTACATACAGCGCGGCAAATGGGAAGAGATGAGCGAGAAATATGTGTTCAGGACTATGGAGGATCCTGCAAACCGTGGCGACATTCTTGCTGCTGACGGACGTCTGCTCGCGAGTTCGGTACCCACTTATACGATCTATATGGACACCCGCAGCACCGGGATGTCATCGGCAACTTTTTCAAACGGAATTAACGGCCTCTCGGAAGGGCTGGCACGTCTGGCAGGCATAAGGTCGGCAGCGGGATGGAAGGCAGCAATCACCCAGGCAAGGAAACGCGGCGACAGGTACTACCTGATTGCCAGAAGGGTAGACTATGAAACACTGAAGAAGATCAGGGAACTCCCGATATTCAGGGAGGGCCAGTACAAGGGAGGTATGGTTGCAATTGCCGAAAACCGCAGGATACTGCCGAATGAGGACATGGCCAAAAGGACAATAGGCTACCTGAGCCTGGCAGAAGACGGCACCCGCGTGGGTATCGAGGGCTCATTCAACAAGGAGCTTGCCGGAAAGAACGGAGTAGCAACAAAGCAGAGACTCACAGGCGGAGACTGGATCACAGTTGATGCGCCGGGCAGTGTCGATTCAAGGGATGGGAACGACATCCTCACTACAATCGACATCGATCTCCAGGATGTTGCCTCGACGGCGCTGCTGACCCAGCTCAGGAAACATGATGCACACCACGGTTGCGCAGTACTGATGGAAGTTGCCACCGGGGACATTAAGGCCATAGCAAACCTCGAGATAGGCAATGACGGCAACTATTCGGAAACATATAACTATGCCGTAGGCGAGAGCACGGAACCGGGTTCGACATTCAAACTGCCGGCCCTGATGGCTGCAATAGAGGCAGGAGTAGTTGACACGGGCGACATAGTCGATACAGGTACGGGAACTGTAAAATTCTATAACAAAGTCATACGTGATACAAAAGAGGAAGGATACGGGGAAATCACAGTAAAACAGGTATTTGAGTATTCCTCAAATGTGGGAACATCAAAAATCATCCAGGAGAATTTCAAGAACGACCCTAAGAAATGGGTAGACAGGCTTTATGCAATGAAGCTCAACCAGAAGCTCGGGCTCCAGTTGTCAGGAGAGGGAGAGCCCCTTGTGAGGTACCCGGGTGATAAGCTGTGGTCGGGGCTGTCGCTGCCGATGATGTCGCATGGCTATGAAGTGCTCATGACCCCCCTTCAGATACTCACCTTCTATAACGCCGTTGCGAACAACGGCCGCATGATGAAGCCACGCTTTGTTACGGCTGTGCTCCGAAACGGCAGTGTAATCAGGCGCTATGATACAGAGATAATAATCAACTCAATAGCCTCGAGGTCCACTGTGCGGAAGGCACAGAAGATGATGGAAGGAGTGGTGGAACACGGCACTGCGATGAACCTCAGGAATGCAGACTACAAGATTGCCGGGAAAACAGGCACTGCCCAGATTGCACGGGGGAAATCGGGATACAGGCAGGGCGGGGTATCATACCAGGCATCATTTGTAGGTTATTTCCCGGCAGAAAGCCCTCTTTACTCTTGCATCGTCGTTGTAAACGCCCCGTCAAACGGGGTTTATTACGGCAACCTTGTTGCAGGTTCGGTCTTCAAGGAAATCTCCGACAAGGTTTATGCAACAAGGTTCTTCAGGGACTTCAGTCCTGCCGGTGATGAGATTAAAATTGCTGCACCTGAAGCCGGAAACGGATACAGGGCAGACATTCATGAAGTCCTGCGCGAACTGGACGTCAACTACAGGAAAGGCTCCTCGGAAGAATGGGTTGCCACAAGGGAAAACGGCGATACTATCAGGCTTGCCACTGTGAAAGTACAGAAGGGTCTCGTGCCGGATGTACGCGGAATGACCCTGCGCGATGCAGTTTACCTTCTTGAGAGCCACGGCCTGAGAGTGAACTGCAGCGGCAAGGGAAGAGTGCTGAGGCAGTCGCCGGAACATGGCGCCCGGTACAGCGACGGAACAGTTGTAACACTCGTAATGAATATGTGAGGCTATGGAACTTGAAAAGATACTAAAGGGAATAGATTATACTTCGGTGCAGGGTAACACTGGCATTGAGATCAGCGCAGTTGAGTCCGATTCGAGGCAGGTCGGGGCGGGATGCCTTTTCGTGGCTGTGCGCGGCTATAACACCGATGGCCATGCCTTTATAGGAGCGGCGCTTGAAAAAGGCGCAACAGCCATAATATGCGAAAACCTTCCTGAAAATCCCGGCAGGGGAGTGTGCTGGATAAAGGCACCAGATTCGGCAAAAGCCCTCGGGCAGGCTGCTGCGGCATTCTACGGCAATCCCTCAGCCTCACTGAAACTTGTAGGCGTAACAGGAACAAACGGCAAAACAACAATTGCAACCCTGCTTTACAGGACATTTACCGCTCTGGGATATAAATGCGGGCTTTTCTCAACTGTATGCAACTATGTCGTCGACAGGGAATCCCCTGCCACCCACACCACTCCCGACCCGGTACGGCTTAATGCTCTTCTCGCTGAAATGGTTGAGGCAGGATGCGACTATGCCTTCATGGAGGTAAGCTCACATGCAGTTGACCAGAAAAGGATTGCAGGGCTGAATTATGCCGGCGGCATATTCACAAACCTTACCCACGATCATCTCGATTACCATAAGACCTTCGACAACTACCTGGCTGCAAAGAAGGGTTTCTTCGATTCACTTCCCTCCGGTGCTTTTGCGCTTGTAAATGCAGACGACAGGAACGGGCAGGTGATGGTCCAGAACTGCAGGGCATCAAAGCATACATTCTCAGTGAGGGGAGTTGCTGATTTCAGGTGCCGTCTTGTTGAGCAGGGCTTTGAAGGGATGAACCTCAGGATACAGGGGGAGGAAGTGTGGACAAGGTTCATCGGCGATTTCAACGCTTCGAACCTTCTTGCAGTATACGGTGCATCAGTGCTCCTCGGGGCAGCTTCGGAGGAGGTCCTCACTATACTCAGCGATCTTCATCCTGTGGCGGGGCGGCTGGAGCTCGTCAAATCACCCTCCGGCATTTCCGGGATAGTCGACTATGCACATACTCCCGATGCCCTTCTGAATGTGATCGGAACAATAAACAAGATTCGCGAGGGAGCTGTGCAGCTCATCACTGTTGTGGGTGCAGGTGGCGACAGGGACAGGACCAAGCGCCCGAAAATGGCTGCAATATCGGCCGAAGGCAGCACCAGGGTGATACTCACGTCGGACAATCCCCGCACAGAAGACCCTGAAAAAATCCTTGACGACATGGAGGCGGGAATAAGCCCTGACCTGAGGAAGAGGATGCTCAGGATAAGTGACAGGAGGCAGGCTATCAGGACTGCCGTAATGCTTGCCGGACCCGGCGACGTGGTGCTAATAGCCGGAAAGGGACACGAGACCTACCAGGATGTAAAGGGCGTGAAACATCACTTCGACGACAGGGAGGAACTGAGAAATGCTTTTTTGCTGAAATAGACTGACGCGATGCTATATTATTTTTTCAGATATCTCGACACACTTGACTTCCCCGGGGCAGGGGTCTTTACATTTATTTCATTCCGTTCGGCAATGGCGGTAATCACATCGCTCATAATCTCCCTGCTAATCGGTAAGCGCATAATTCTCTTCCTTCAGAAAAAACAGGTCGGCGAAGTTGTGCGCGATCTGGGCCTTGAAGGCCAGTACCAGAAAAAGGGAACTCCCTCGATGGGCGGCATAATAATACTTGCCTCGATAATAATTCCCACGCTTCTCTTTGCAAGGCTCAACAACGTATATGTCATACTCATGCTGCTGTCGACAGTGTGGCTTGGTTTCATAGGTTTCCTCGACGACTACATAAAGGTTTTCAAAAAGAACAAGGACGGCCTGGCAGCACGCTTCAAGATAGTTGGCCAGGTTGGACTCGGGCTCATTGTCGGCATTACACTTTATACAAGT
>JALOMK010000133.1 GCA_025455505.1 Bacteroidales bacterium | reverse complement strand
CGACATGAGCTATTCGGAATTCATAGGTAAAATTGCAGACAAGGGCATCGCCCTCAACAGGAAAACCCTCGCCGACCTTGCAATGAACCACCCCGAGGCCTTCAAAGCCATTGTCGAAAAAGTAAAATAGAAGTTATCTTCAGCATAATAAGAAAGGTGTCCCGAAGGGCACCTTTACTTTTTTATATCATTTCCTGGCACTTACGCCTCGACGCCTTGACGCCGTTTTAACCCACCCCTGGCCCCTCCCGAGAGGGGAAAATCCGGGTTTGCCCCATGCCCTGAGCCTTTATACCTTTATACCTTTATACCTTTATACCTTTTTGCCTTTACTTCACTTTCATGAACATCCTTCCCAGCCTGATCTTTTTGATCCCCCTGGCTTCCTTGTTCAGCGACAGCCATATAAACTTTGGTTTGCCAACGATGTGATCTTCAGGAACAAAGCCCCAGTACCGTGAGTCAGCTGAATTATGACGGTTGTCTCCCATCATCCAGTAGTAATCCATTTTAAATGTGTAGCTGTCTGCAGGCTTTCCGTTTATTATAATGCTTGCTCCCTCAACCCTCAGGTCATTTTCTTCATATACATCTATAATGCGGTCATAAAGGCAGAGGTTGGAAGTGTCAAGGCTTACAGTGACTCCCTTCCTCGGAATCCAGAGCGGCCCGAAATTATCTTCATTCCAGCCGTATGTGGATTTATAGGGAAAAATATGAGGTGCATATTCACCCTTGCGGGCAAGCACCTGCGTAACTTCAGTGACATTCGTGAATTTCCTTATAGTCTCGGCATTGGCCAGAGTCAGAGGCAGCAGGTAAGCCGATCCGCTTATCATCGACTGGTCAGAGCGCGAGATGTCAAGCCTTTCAAAAGCCTTGGGGTTAATTGTTGTGCCGTTGGTGCCGACAACATAGTTTGACTGCTGTGTTTTATTGTCGGGAACAAGCAGTCCGTTCACGTAAACATTGCCGTTGCGTATCGTTACAGTGTCGCCCGGAATCCCTATGCACCTCTTCACATAATTATCCCTGCGGTCGACAGGCCTGTAAATAACCTCAAAATTATCCCGGATATTTTTCCTGGCCATCTGCAGGTAATAAGAGTCGGGCCTTACTGTGCCTCCGAACCTGTCATTAAGCTTAAGGTCGCGGGCATTGCGCCGTATTATCTCA
This sequence comes from Bacteroidales bacterium, assembly GCA_025455505.1. Lineage (GTDB taxonomy): Bacteria > Bacteroidota > Bacteroidia > Bacteroidales > VadinHA17 > LD21. The sequence goes on along the minus strand of JALOMK010000133.1, from coordinate 5,377 downwards.
TAGTAACTTGTTGCCTGCTCTTCAACAACAACCGTATCGCCGGCGGGGAAATTGAACACTATCGCATCGTTGTTCTTAACATTGCCGGCTCCCGCAAGCCTCTTATATGGCCAGGTGACGATTTCGAGCCACGATTTGCCTTTAGTGAGGGGCATTGTATGCTGTGTGAAGGGGAAAGCCAGAGGAGTGTTGGGCATTCTCGGACCATACGCAAGTTTGCTTACAAACAGGTGGTCTCCTACAAGGAGTGACTTTTCCATGGAGGGAGTGGGTATCCTGTAGTTCTGAAACAGGAAAATATTTATAAGTGTAACTGCAATAACGGCGAAGATGAGCGCGTCAAGCCATTCGATGAAAGCGCTGTTCTTCCCATTGCGCTTTTTCCAGAATGTCCAGTTTACTTTCTCCGAAATGTAAATGTCGTATATAATTGCAAGCCCGGGAAGCAGCCAGAAGTTTCCAATCCAGACAACAACCAGGAGGTAAATCACCGCAGCGATGGCAAAACGGATATTTTTGGGTGTAAGCAGTCCCTTCATAAACAGAGTATTGAGTTTAATTCATTTTATATCAGAATCCAAGAACGTCCGACATGCTGAAAACGCCTTCCTTTCCGGAAATGAACTCGGCTGCAACAACGGCTCCGAGTGCAAAGCCCTGCCTGTTTTTGGCTTCATGTTTCAGCACAATGGAGTCAATTTCAGAATCCCAGGTAATTATATGTGTCCCGGGAACGGCTCCTTCCCTTACCGCCCTTATGGGAATCTTATTAGACGATACTTCTCCTTCCATTGCAAAACCGGTATACCCCATGTGCTCACCGACTATCCCCTGTGCAAGGCTTAGAGCAGTGCCGCTGGGCGCATCGAGCTTTTTCGTGTGGTGTATCTCCTCTATTGAAGCGCTGTACTGGCGGTACCTGTCCATCTGCCGGGCAAGGTCCCGGTTAAGCCTGAATAAGAGGTTCACGCCGATGCTGAAATTTGATGAATGAATGAATGCAGTCTTCTTCTTCCTGCACAAGTCAGCCGCAAGGGAAACCTTATCATTCCAGCCCGTAGTGCCCGAAACAACAGGAACCTTCCTGTTAAGGCAGGCTGCAACATTGTCGAATGCCACTTCAGGAGATGAAAACTCGATCGCTACATCGATATCCTTAAGATTCCTGTCATCAAGTTCCGCTTTATTGGCGAGGTCTACCCTGAGCTTCACAGTGTGCCCGCGCTGCATGGCTATGGCCTCAATCTCATGCCCCATCCTGCCATAACCTATCAATGCGATATTCATCCTTCCTTTTGTTTTTGCGAAAATAACCCTTTTGAAGTTGCCTACAATACTTAAAATCAACAAAATTCTTAATAAGACGTTAAATGTTATCGTCGAAATATCTATATTTCTGACCAAAAATAAGGGAGCAATGAAACATGTATTCATTTCACTATCAGCAGCAATGATACTGACAATAACAGCATGCGGACCTGAAGAGTCCGCTGACCTTGTAATATTGAACGCAAAGGTCTTCACAGTCGACAGGAACAACCCTGTTGCCGGGGCTATTGCCATAAAAGGTGAAACAATAATAGCTGTCGGCTCCCCGGAAAAGATAGCTGGCTATGTCTCCGAAGGCAGCACGAGGGTTATCGATGCCAGGGGCCGTCTTGTGATCCCCGGCTTCAACGATGCCCATGTCCATTTTGGACCTCTCGATCCTGATTATATCGAATTAAGATATACAACTGATCCCTCGGTGATAACTGAAAAGGTAAGGGTCCAGGTTGCCAGGTCGAAGCCCGGCGAGCTTATCCGTGGCGGACACTGGGAACACGAGATGTTCACTGACAAAAAATGGCCCTCCCGGGAACTTATCGACGCTGTGTCGCCCGACAACCCGGTAATGCTCAGCCGGGCCGACGGCCATTCAGTTCTTGTAAACTCATTCGTACTGAAAGCCTCCGGGATAACAAGGGACACGCCAGATCCTTTCGGAGGTGAAATTCAGAAAGACCCTGCAACAGGTGAACCAACGGGGATAATAAAGGAAAATGCAATGGATCTTATAAGGACCGGGGCGAAAAAAGCCGAAAGGACCCCTGGGGAAGAAGCAGAAAGGACGGTGCAGGGATATCTGCTGGCTCTCAGGGAAGCAAGGGAGCTTGGCGTGACGAGCATTCAGATTCCGGGAAGCGCTGACTTCGCCATGTATGAAAAACTTCTGGCCGACGGTCAGCTTACAAGCAGGATTGACATCGGAGCACCCCTGACAGGCGAAGCTGACAGGTTGAATGAGTATAAGGAACTTCAGAAGAAATACCCTGCTGAAGGCAACTGGATAAGGTTCGGATATCTCAAGGCCTTTATTGACGGCACTATCGGGTCGGGGACCGCCCTCATGTTCGAGCCTTTTGCCGACAACCCCTCATCCTCAGGTCTTGCAATGATGCCATACGATACTTTTGAGAACATGGTAGTTACAGCCGACAAAATGGGCTTCCAGGTAGGTGTCCATGCAATAGGCGACAAGGGCAACAACTGGACGCTCAATGCTTATGAGGCAGCCATGGCACAGAACGGGAAGCGCGACAGCCGGCACAGGGATGAACATACCCAGACACTTCTGCTATCTGATATTCCGAGGTTCGCCGAACTCGGAGTGATAGCCTCCATGCAGCCGACCCACTGCATCTCCGACAAGAAATTCTACGAAAAAAGAATTGGTACCGAAAGGTCAAAAGGCGCCTATGCCTGGAAGAGCCTCCTCGAAGAAGGCGCGGTGCTTGCTTTCGGCACTGATTATCCCGTCGAGCCGCTCAACCCGATGGAAGGGCTCTATGCCGCAGTTACCCGCAAGGAACGTCTCGGTGAAGAAGGCGAAGGCTGGTTCCCGGAACAGAAACTCACAATGGCCCAGGCAATCGAGTTCTACACCCTCGGGGCATCATTCTCGCAGTTCATGGAGAAAAGAAAAGGCATGATAAAACCCGGTTACCTTGCCGACCTGGTTATAACTGACAGGGACCTTTTCGAAATCCCTGAATCGGAGATTATGAAGACAAAGGTGGATTACACTATTACAGGCGGGAAAGTTGTTTACGAATCCGGCAATTAACAAAGGGTAATTTTTCGGATAGCTGCATGTTTATCAGCACCGTGCCAACTAGACATGAAAGGGTTCGAGCTATTCCGATAGCGAGAGCAGGATTTTCATGGCCTCCTCCCTGTTGCTGCCGCAGAACTCCTCTTCCGCTTTGAAATCGCCGCACACCTTCGGCCTTTCGGGAGAATTGAACAGACCGCATCTGTAATCATCGGCAAGGTGAATGCATCTTACCCCAACAGCTTTTCCGCCGGGCATCCCGGGAATGGGAGATGATATCGAAAGTGCGATGCAGCAGGCACCGCAACCCATACGGCATTCCATGCCGAAATGTATACAATAATGCCTACTTTTGCAAAAAAAACAAAAATGCGGATCGACATCCTTACAGTTTTGCCGGAACTGCTGCAGAGTCCCTTGAGCTTTTCAATAGTAAAGAGGGCACGCGACAAGGGTCTTGTCGAGATCAACTTAATAAACCTGAGGGATTTTGCTGCCGACAAATATAAAAGCGTCGACGATTATGCATTTGGCGGCGGCGCAGGAATGGTTATGATGATCGAACCGGTATTCAGGGCAATATCCGCCCTGAAAGAGGAAAGAAAATATGATGAGATAATATATACATCGCCCGATGGTGAAAGGTTCAGCCAGAAAACTGCAAACATGCTGTCACTAAGGGAAAATATCCTGATTCTGGCTGGCCATTATAAAGGTATAGACCAGAGGATCAGGGATAACCTTATAACAAGGGAAATTTCAGTTGGCGACTATGTACTCTCCGGCGGGGAGCTTCCGGCTGCAATAATCACTGATGCAATAGTGAGGCTGATCCCCGGTGCAATTTCCGATGAACAGTCAGCTCTCTCGGATTCCTTCCAGGACGATCTGCTGGCTCCGCCGGTATACACAAGGCCTTCCGAGTTCAACGGATGGAAAGTGCCTGATGTCCTGCTTTCGGGTCATGCCGCGGCTATCGATGACTGGAGGCACGAGCAGGCGCTCGAAAGAACGAGGAGGCTCAGGCCTGAGCTGCTTGACGGTGAGTGAAACACATGGCTGCCAATTTTGAAAATCCAAAAAGCTTTTGTAAGATTGTAGGTTTTATTTCATAATTCTTATTTATTTAATAATCAACACGATGAAGACACAGGATTATATCAGCCGTGAGGACAGATTCGGGGCGCACAACTACCATCCGCTGCCGGTTGTTCTCGAGAGAGGTGAAGGACCATTTGTATGGGACGTTGAGGGCAGGCGATATTTCGACTTCTTGTCGGCTTATTCAGCTGTAAACCAGGGACATTGCCATCCTGCTATTATAAAGGCCCTTACTGAACAGGCCGCCAGGCTCACTCTTACATCAAGGGCATTCTATAATTCAGTGCTCGGTGAATATGAGGAATATATAACAAAATATTTTGGCTACGACAAGGTTCTGCCGATGAACTCCGGAGCCGAGGGTGACGAAACAGCGCTTAAGCTTTGCAGGAAGTGGGCTTACCTGAAAAAGGGTGTTCCTGAAAACAAGGCGAAAATAATAGTCTGCGAAGGCAACTTCCACGGCAGGACAATCACAATAGTCTCGATGTCGAGCGATCCCGACTCGTATAAGGACTATGGTCCCTTCACACCGGGATTTGAGATGATACCCTACAACAATATCCCTGCGCTCGAGAAGGCACTTGAAGATCCGAATGTAGCCGGCTTCCTTGTTGAGCCCATACAGGGCGAGGCAGGCGTTTTCGTCCCGGACGACGGATACCTCAGGAAAGCATACGAGCTCTGCAAATCGAAGAAGGTACTGTTCATCGCTGACGAGGTACAGACAGGCATTGCACGCACAGGCAAGCTCCTTGCATGCGACCACGAAGGCGTGCGGCCCGATATTCTTATCCTTGGCAAGGCCCTCTCGGGAGGAGTGCTGCCCGTTTCAGCAGTACTTGCCGACGATGAAATAATGCTTACTATCAAACCGGGTGAGCACGGTTCTACATTCGGTGGAAACCCTCTTGCCTGCAAGGTTGCAATTGCCGCCCTTGACGTCATTAAGAACGAGAAGCTGGCTGAAAACGCAGAGAAGCTGGGAAAAGTTTTCCGCAGCGAGATGAAGAGTATCAAATCGGAAATGATAGAGCTTGTACGCGGAAAAGGTCTTCTCAACGCCGTTGTAATTAAGCCGAAGAACGGCAAGGAAGCCTGGGATGTATGCCTGGCAATGAAGGAGAAAGGCCTGATAGCAAAACCTACACACGGTCATATAATCAGGTTTGCTCCTCCCCT
>JALOMK010000003.1 GCA_025455505.1 Bacteroidales bacterium | reverse complement strand
GCCTGAGGAAATCTCTTCTTGACTGTTTTGCTTTCATGAATTTTAAATTTATGTTTGGTTAGTAATCTGTACAAATGGCATTATAAAAATAATACAATAACTTTAAACAGGGAACAACAGAGACAAACTTATAGCAATATCCGGCAAATGCGGCGTGCGGCAGATAGCTCAGGGCACAGGGCACAGGGCTCAGGGCACAGAGCTCAGGGCACAGAGCTCAGGGCACAGGGCACAGAGCTCGTAGCAAAAATGCGGTATGCGTCCGCCAGCTGGCGGAGCGGCGCGGGGCAGGACTGCAGGACAGCAGGACAGCATGACAGCAGGACAGCATGACAGCAGGACCTGAAAGACAATTGTAAGATTTAAATAATGACAGAGATTATCAGAACCTCCGACGGATCAGATACAATATATGTGCCGCAGCTTAATGAACACTATCACTCTGTTCACGGGGCGATACAGGAATCTGAACATATCTTCATCGGCTATGGTTTGCAATGTTGCGCTTCCGACCCGGTGAGGATACTTGAAATTGGCATGGGCACGGGGCTGAATGCCTTGCTGACAGCCATCAGGGCAAATGCTTCAGGACAAAAAATCCACTATACAACTATTGAAAAATACCCCATAAGCCCTGAAACCGCTAAGCTGCTTAATTACCCCAGCATCACCGGAGAAGGCTCTGAAGCGATATTCAAGGCGATCCATTCCTGCGCCTGGGAAGAATTTTCTGACATAACCCGGCTCATGAAACTGAAAAAGATCCGGGCAGACTTCACAAGCCTGGCACTGGAGGGTGAATATGATCTGTTCTATTTCGACGCCTTCGGTCCCGACAAGCAGCCTGAAATGTGGACTTCAGAAGTATTTGAAAAGATTTCAGCTGTATCAGCGCCCGGGAGCATCCTTGTAACGTACTCTGCCAAGGGAGAAGTGAAAAGAAAGCTAAGATCCAGCGGATTTGAGGTTACAATGTTGCCGGGACCGCCAGGCAAGAGAGAGATTATCAGGGCCGTCAGAAAATAAATAAGCCGTTAAGGGCTTTGCTTTTTTCAAAGTATTATCTTTGCGGAAATTTTCTTTGCTTTTTTCAAAGTATTATCTTTGCGGAAATTTTTAAAACTAAAATCCAGATTATGAAAATCAGAAATTTGATTGCCTTGACTGCGGTTGCGGCTTTTATGCTTGGCTCATGTTCAAAGAGCGCTCTCAAGAATGCGAAGCTTTCAACACGTGAAGATTCTCTTTCGTATGCCTTTGGCATTGTAAACTACAATGCTCTTGCGAGCGACAGTCTTGAACTTGACCCTGTCATTGTGGCAAAAGCCATGCTCGACGGTAAGGCTGAGAGTCCTCTCATGGATGATGATGCTGCGCGTTCTTTCATAATGAAATATATAAATGAGAGAGAGATGGCAAAAGCTGAAAAGCAGGCTGAAGCAAACAAAACTATCTACAAGGATCATATTGCCGCAAACGAGGCATACCTTGCCGGGAACAAGGCAAAAGCCGGCGTTACAACAACAGAAAGCGGACTGCAGTACGAAGTCATAAAAATGGGGACTGGCCCCAAACCATCAGCTGAAAGCACAGTTAAGGTTCATTATGTTGGCACTCTTATCGACGGAACCGAATTCGATTCTTCAGTAAAAAGAGGTGAACCCGCACAGTTCCCTGTTTCGGGTGTCATTGCGGGATGGACTGAAGTTCTTCAGCTTATGCCTGTGGGATCGAAATTCCGCATCGCCCTTCCTGAATCGATTGCCTACGGATCAAATGGCGCGGGCGACATTATCAAGCCCTATTCAACACTTCTTTTTGAAGTGGAACTTCTCGAAATCGTTCAGTAAACAATGAAAGCTGAAATTCAGACAGCAAAAGGCACAATGATGGTGTCCTTTTTTGAAAAGGATGCCCCTGTCACAGTGAAGAATTTTGTCGCGCTTGCAGAAGATGGCTTCTATGACGGGCTTGCTTTTCACAGGGTAATTCCTGATTTTGTTATTCAGGGCGGATGCCCTTACTCAAGGGACATGAACGACCCGCGTGTTGGAACAGGCGGCCCCGGGCACAAGATTAACTGCGAGCTTACAGGTGAAAACCAGTATCACGATCGCGGAGTTCTTTCAATGGCTCATGCCGGACGCAATACAGGTGGTTCTCAGTTTTTTATCTGCCATGGAAGAACAAACACAAAACATCTCGACAGGCAGCATACCTGCTTCGGAAAGGTTTACGAAGGCCTTGATGTTATTGATGCTATAAGGAAGGGCGACAAAATAGACAAGATCATTATTCACAAAGACGATAATTAAATGGCTTTCGAAATCAGCGGAAAGGTTATCGATATCGCTCCCGTAAACCAGGTAAGCGATAAATTCAAGAAGAGGGAATTTGTAATCGAGAAGAAGGAGACAAACGGAGCTTCCGTCTTTTCGGATTATATAAAATTCCAGCTCGTTCAGGACAAGTGCGATCTCATCAATGAATCGTTCCTGAACGAGGAAGTGAAGGTATCATTTAACGTGAAAGGCAATAAATGGGACCGCGACGGGAAAACGAGCTATTTCACAAATCTCGATGCGTGGAGGATAGAACGACTGCAGCCGCAATCCGGAAACCAGGAATCCCGGCCGGCAGACAGGTTCGAGGACCTTCCGCCCGATACAGATGAACTGAGTGATCTGCCATTCTGAGAAATTCAAAAAGGCTGTCGGCATACTGACAGCCTTTTTTTATCTTTACAAAAAAAGCCTGACTATGAAAAGTGCAGTCCTTACCCTCGCCCTGGCAACAACAATGATCGCCCCTGCCCTGTCACAGAATTCACTGCCGCAGCCGACGGCATACCCCCGGCAGGTAAGCCTGCCATACGACAGGCTGGTGAGACCTGCAGGAATACAGATAATTTTCGGGGAACAGACCCTCGAGAACCATGCAATGGATGCCGCCCTTTCTCCCGACGGCCTTTGGCTGGCCGTAATGGAGCGATACAGCATTATCTTCATCTCCACAGCCGATAACTCGGTAAAATTCAGGCTCGCCAACAACTCAAACCCTGCTCTGCGCGGCGGACTCAATACATACTCAGGTATCAAATGGTACAAAAACCGCGGCATACAGGAAGTTTTCTGGAGTGTCATAGGCGCCGGCGACAAGTCATACGTAGTGTCAGCTGTATGGGATGGAACAAAGGCCGCATTCAAAAGGTCATTTCTGTATGATCCCCTTCCAGGTGCCGATATGGCTTTACCGAACGAAATCCTTCTTGAGTGGGAAGACGGCCATGAATACATTTACGTTGTGCTGAACGGCAATAACCAGGTTATAAAGCAAGACCTTGAAACCGCTGACACTGTATGGATTACGAGTCCGGGCTCTGCCCCTTACGGCATAGTGAAGGCCAACAACAAACTATATGTCACAAACTGGGCCGGGAGATTTCCCGAGGAAGGCGACAAGGATGTTGCGGGAATACCATGGGGCATTGCAAGGGTTGACAACACAAATGCAGGAGGCGCCACCCGCGAAGGAAGCGTGTCAGTCATCGATCCCTATACCGGTAGAATAATTAAGGAAATTCTTGTCGGCCTTCATCCTAATGAGATTATTGCCGACAGCCGCGGGAGATATGTCTACATCACAAACTCAAACAGCGATAATGTATCAGTAATAAGGACCTCAAGGGACCAGGTATCAGAAACCATAAGCGTACGCCTTCAACCCGAGATCAACCCCTTCTTTGGTGATTCGCCCAATGGCATTGCAATATCTCACGACAATAAAACCCTTTATGTTGCCAATGGAATGGACAATGCCCTTGCTGTCATAAGGCTCGGGAAGGATGCAAGTCCTTCAGGCCACAGCGGGCCAAGCACCGTTGAAGGCTTCATCCCGACTGCCGCATACCCATCGGCCATATCAGTAATGAAAAAGGGCTACCTTTATGTCTGTAACCTGGAGGCCTATGGTGCTATAGCAGGCACAAAAAACGACAAAAACGATAACATAATTTACAATTCCCACAGGATGCTTGCATCTGTATCCGGGATAGAAGTCCCTGGTCATGCTGCCCTGAAGGCGTACACTGACACTGTAATAGCCTTGAACAACCTGGCACGCGCCACATCAGCCAGGGAGAAGCCACGTGAAAACATTGCTGCTTTCCCTGTCCCCGAAAGGATTGGCGAGCCATCGGTTTTCAAACATGTTCTGTACATAATAAAGGAAAACAGGACCTATGACCAGATCCTTGGTGACATGAAGATTGGACGGGGCGATCCGACACTATGCATTTATGGAGAGGAAGTGACGCCGAATACTCACAAGCTCTGCGAGGACTTCCTCCTGCTCGATAATTTTATGGTCTCGGGCAAATGCTCAGCCGAGGGTCACATGTGGACAGATGCTTCAATTGTGACAGACTACATTGAAAAGAATATGCGCGCATGGTTCCGCAGTTACACACATGTCCTGTATGATGCCCTCGTTTACGCGCCTACAGGCTTCTTGTGGGATAATGCATTACGGCACGGAAAATCTGTAAAAATATACGGGGAGGCTTCCGTACCGGTACTCGAGGAGAACCTTAAATGGAGCGATATTTACAAAAAATACCTTGCAGGTGAAAAGGTAAAATTCAAGAATTTCACGACAATAGAGCCTGTAAAACCCATCCTCAGCCAGACTTATCCTTCTTACGGGAGTCATGAGTTCAGCGATGTCATGAGAGCCGACGACCTGATCAGGGAACTCAGGGAATATGAACAGATGCCCGGCGATAAGATGCCTGAGCTCATGGTAATTGCACTCCCGAATGATCACACTGCAGGTACAAGACCCGGGTATCCGACACCAAGGGCCATGGTTGCCGACAACGACCTGGCGCTTGGAAGGATAGTTGAGGCCTTCTCTAAAAGCAGGTTCTGGAAGAACACCGTGATCTTTGTCGTGGAAGACGATTCACAGGGGGGCTGGGACCACGTCTCGGCATACAGGACAGTAAGCCTTGTGATAAGTCCTTATTCGCGGCTCAGGACAGTAAAGAGCACATATTACACACAACCTTCAATGATAAGGACAATTGAACAGATACTCGGGCTTCCTCCTATGAATATCCAGGATGCAATTGCAAGCCCCATGTTCGATTGCTTCGGCAGTGTGGAAGATCTCACTCCTTATACCGCCCTTCCGAACAGGATTCCACTTGATGAAATGAATGCCCCCTTATCTGAATTGAGCGGAAGAGCACTTCATTTTGCAAAAATGAGCATGCGTCCTGAATTCAGCAAGATAGACTCGGGGAATGACGATCTCCTTAACAGGATACTCTGGTTTGCAGCAAAAGGAAACAATTCGTACCCGGCAAAATATGCCGGTGCTGGAAAAAACAGCGAAGAGGATGAAGAGGAGGAAATTGAAGAATATGAAGGAGACTTTTAACGGAAACCCGCTTATCGAGGATTGGAAGGAAGTACATGCGTTGCCTCCGTTCACAAGGATAAAACCAAATCACTTCGGCGAAGCAGTCGCCATTGCAATCAGGGAAGCTGAATCGGAAATAAAAAAGATAGCCGGAAACAAGGATGAACCCAGTTTTGAAAACACTATTGAGGCACTCGAGAATGCCGGAAAAAGGCTCAGCCGGATAGCAGCGCTGCTATTCAACCTTAACAGTGCCGACACAAGTCCCGAACTGCAGGCTGCGGCACAGCATGTTTCCCCGCTGCTCACAAGGTTTTCGAATAACGTTACTCTCAACAGGAAACTCTTCGCCAGGATTAATAAGCTTCATGAATCCGGTAACCTTGAAGAACTCGATACTGAACAGAGGGAATTGCTCCTGAAACGCTACAGGGAATTCATTCTGGGCGGCGCAGGGTTGAGTGCAGCCAAACGTAGAAGATTCAGGAAAATAAATGAAGAGCTTTCCTCGATGGCACTTAAGTTTGAGGAGAACATTCTTGCCGAAACAAATGATTTTGAGCTCCATATCACAGACAGTGCCGGACTGGCGGGGCTTCCTCACTGGCTGGTTGAAAGCAGCAGAACTGTGGCTTCTGAAAAAGGTTGCGATGGATGGATTTTCAACCTTCAGCACCCATCTTATATTCCGTTTATGCAGTATTCTGAGAACAGGGAGCTTCGAAGAAATATGTACCTGGCTTATGCATCCAGATGCTGCAGAAAAAACAGTCACAACAACAGCAGGCTTGTCAGAAGGATTGTCAGGCTCAGGCTTGAGCTTGCTCAAATGACAGGCTATTCTACATTTGCCGGCATGGCGCTGGCCGACAGGATGGCCTCTGACCCGGCAACAGTAAGGAAATTTCTTTCGAAACTGCATGCCGCATCGCGCAGTACAGGAAGGAAAGACTTCATAAAGGTGGCTGAACTGGCACGAAGATCAGGTCTTAAGGGACGCCTTGAAAGATGGGACTGGCTTTATTATTCGGAGAAACTCAGGAAGGAGCTTTTCGATTTCGATGATGAAGCTCTCAAGCCATATTTCAGCCTTGACAGTGCTGAAGCTGCCGTGTTTGACCTCGCGAACCGGCTTTACGGGCTGAGTTTTGTCCTTAACAATGACCTCGAAAAATATCACACCGAAGTAAGGGCGTACGAGATTTATGGCAGCGGCGGGGACTTTCTTGCAGTTCTTTACACGGACTATCATCCCAGGAAAGGCAAAAACGGGGGGGCCTGGATGACAAGCTACAGGGAGCAATACATAGCCATGGATAAGGATGTCAGACCTGTTATATCAATTGTTGCCAACTTTACGAGGGCAACCGAAAGCAGGCCGGCACTCCTTTCGTTCAGCGAGCTGACAACCCTGCTCCATGAATTCGGACATGCACTCCACGGGATAATGTCAAAATGCAGGTATGAGAGTCTTTCCGGTACAAATGTGGCCCGCGATTTTGTAGAACTGCCCTCACAACTCATGGAAAACTATGTATACGAGAAGGAGTGGCTCGACACCTGGGCAAGGCATTATGAATCCGGCACCAGGATACCTGCTGAAATGATTCAGAAGATAAGGGCAGCCTCATATTTCAATGAAGGCTATTCGTGCCAGCGCCAGCTCGGATTTGCCTTACTCGACATGTGCTGGCATACAATCAGGAAAAAATGGAATGGCGATATAGTTGCCTTTGAGAAGGAAATCCTTAAGAAGACAGACTTTTTTCGGGCATACCCAGGAACCTGCATCAGCACCTCCTTTGCACATATATTTTCAGGAGGCTACGCAGCGGCTTACTATGGCTACAAATGGGCAGAAATCCTCGATGCCGATGCCTTCAGCCTGTTCTCTGAAAGGGGAATATTCAACAAGGAAACGGCCGACTCATTCAGGATAAACATACTCGAAAAGGGAGGATCGGAAAAGCCCTCCGTGCTGTATAGAAGATTCAGGGGACAGGAACCTACTATGGATGCTTTCCTCAAAAGAAGCGGACTGCTTGAAATCACAGCACAGGAAAGGCATGAATAATACAAGGCTGACTTATATTTGCAGATCGCCCGGAAAATTGGTTACAGTAAAATACATTTCAAAATAGAAGCTCAGGATGATAGTATTCTTTAAAACAATCAATTCAGACATAATTGCGGCAGACACCCTGTCGGAACTTGGAGCGGAAGATATCCGGAAGCTCTGCTGGCTCTTCGGCGAAGCGGAGCCTGCAGGCTCAGAAAAGATAGATGGTTTGTTCATCGGCCCGAGGAAAGAGATGGTGACCCCATGGAGCACAAACGCCGTTGAGATAACCCAGAATATGGGCATCGAAGGCATAGTCAGGATCGAGGAATTCAGGCTTGCAGGTACTGTCGATAATCACGACCCCATGCTCCAGGCTCTCTACAACGGGCTCGACCAGACCCTTTTCTCAACCGACAGGAAACCCGAGCCCCTCAGATATATCGACGATATCGCGGCATATAACAAACAGGAAGGGCTGGCTCTCAGCAATGATGAGATTGAATACCTAACAGGACTGAGCAAGTCGGCAGGAAGACTTCTTACGGACAGCGAAGTATTTGGTTTTTCACAGGTTAACTCCGAGCACTGCAGGCATAAGATATTTAACGGCACCTTCATAATAGACGGGAAAGAACAGGATTCGACACTTTTCCAGATGATAAAGAAGACAACACGCCTTAATCCTAACAAAGTAGTTTCGGCATACAAGGATAACTGCGCTTTTCTGGGAGGGCCACATATAGAGCAATTCGCCCCGGGCAGGCAGGATGAGCCTGACTATTTCAGCATTACAGATGTTGAATCGGTACTCTCAATTAAAGCCGAGACACACAACTTCCCTACAACAGTGGAACCCTTCAACGGCGCTGCAACAGGCACAGGCGGAGAGATAAGGGACAGGATTGCAGGAGGAAAGGGAGCTTTCCCCATTGCCGGAACAGCCGTATATATGACATCATATCCAAGGCCCTCGGGACCGCGTTCCTGGGAGCAGGCGACAGAAGCAAGGAAATGGCTGTACCAGACCCCCGCCGACATACTCATAAAAGCTTCAAACGGCGCCAGCGATTTCGGCAACAAATTCGGACAACCGCTCATATGCGGCTCTGTATATACTTTCGAACACTTTGAAAATAACAGGAAGTATGGATTTGACAAGGTGATAATGCTTGCCGGCGGTATAGGTACGGGAAAGAAAAAAGACAGTGAAAAGGACAGGCCCGAAAATGGCGACCTTATTGTGATGCTTGGAGGCGACAATTACAGGATAGGAATGGGAGGCGGTGCGGTATCCTCTGTTGACACAGGCAAATTTGACAGCTCGATTGAGCTTAATGCTGTACAGAGAGCCAATCCCGAGATGCAGAAAAGGGTTTATAACGCCCTCAGGGCCCTGGCCGAGTCAGATGAGAACCCTGTAGTTTCGATACATGACCATGGCGCAGGAGGGCATCTGAACTGCCTCTCGGAACTTGTTGAGTCAACAGGCGGCAGAATCGACATAAGCAGGCTGCCTGTCGGCGACCCGACACTATCAGCAAGGGAGATAATAGGCAATGAATCTCAGGAGAGAATGGGTCTGATAATAAGAAAAAAGGATGTGGATACCTTGCGCAGGATAGCCGACAGGGAACGTGCCCCTATGTATGTTATCGGCGTGGTAACAGGCGACATGCAATTCACTCTTGAAAATCCCCTTACGGGAGAAAAACCTATCGACCTGGCCCTTGAATCGCTGTTCGGAAACCCTCCCGGGACAATTATAAATGACAGCAGCACTCCCACAGTCTTTAAAAACCCCGAATACAAGCTATCGCAGCTTAACTCATATCTTGAACAGGTACTCCAGATTGAGGAAGTTGCCTGCAAGGACTGGCTCACAAACAAGGTAGACAGGTCAGTCACGGGACGCCTTGCAAAACAACAGTGCGCCGGGCCTCTCCAGCTTCCGCTTAACAATCTGGGAGCAATTGCGCTTGACTACCGCGGCATATGCGGCATGGCTACATCAATAGGTCATGCACCGGCTGCTGCCCTTGCCGATCCGGCTGCAGGCTCCGTATTGTCGATTGCCGAAGCGCTCACAAATATCATCTGGGCCCCCTTGCCTGATAGGATTCACAGTGTTTCACTCTCAGCTAACTGGATGTGGCCCTGCAAGAACCAGGGTGAAGATGCAAGACTTTACAGTGCGGTAAAGGCTGCCAGCGACTTCGCCATTGCGCTGGGAATCAACATTCCTACAGGAAAAGACAGTCTCAGCATGACCCAGAAATACGGGGAGGAGGTTGTCTACGCCCCCGGCACTGTTATAATATCTGCAGCAGCTGAGATAAGCGACATCAGGAAAATAGTTGAACCTGTGCTGCTCAATGACCCGGATACGTCCCTGATTTACATCGACATGAGCCGCGATGACCTTAAAACCGGCGGAAGCAGCTTTGCACAGATTCTGAACTCTGTCGGCAGCGATGTTCCCACAGTAAAGGATCCTGCCTATTTTGCCAGGGTATTCAACACAGTGCAGGATATAGTCGCCGCAGGAGGGATTCTTGCCGGTCATGACATCTCTGCAGGAGGATTGATAACCTGCCTTCTTGAAATGTGCTTCTCAAATACTGAAGGCGGAATGAAGATCAGTCTCGAACCATTCAACACCGATGACATAGTAAATATCCTGTTCAGCCAGAATCCCGGCATAGTGATACAGGTCAGGAACGATTCAGGCGTTGTTAACTTACTCAAGGATAATGATATTGCCTATATAAACCTGGGTCACCCTGTACAGGAGAGAAAACTGTTTGTAAAAAGCAGGAATTCAGAGACCGGATTCGACATTGACGGGCTGAGGAAGATATGGTTTACTACATCCTGGCTTCTCGACAGCAAGCAGTCTGGAGAACTCAAGGCCGGGGAGAGGTTCACGAACTACCCGGGGCACGGACTCCGGTTTGAACTGAATGGTTTCCCCGGAACCCTGGCCGGGGCAGGCAGGGATGCCTCTGCGGCAAAGCAGCCGAGGATAAAGGCTGCGATAATAAGGGAAAAGGGCGTCAATGGCGACAGGGAAATGGCCTATGCGCTGTATCTGGCAGGCTTTGATGTAAAGGACGTCCACATGACCGACCTTATATCGGGAAGGGAGACTCTCACTGATACCGCAATGATTGTGTTTGTGGGAGGGTTCTCCAATTCAGATGTGCTTGGTTCGGCAAAGGGCTGGGCAGGAGCGTTCAGGTATAACGAGAAGGCCAGGGCCGCACTTGAGAATTTTTACAGGAGAGAGGATACACTTTCGCTTGGAGTCTGCAACGGCTGCCAGCTGATGGCTGAATTGGGGCTGATCTACCCCGGACTCAAAAATAAGCCAAGGCTCCTGCACAATGAATCGAACAAGTTTGAGTCGGGCTTTGTGGGTGTCAGGATACCTGAGAACAACTCTGTAATGCTGGGCAATATGGCCGGGATGGAGCTTGGAATCTGGGTGGCGCATGGAGAAGGGCGCTTTTCGCTGGCCGGCCCTGAGACAGAATATTGCATTACGATGAAATACAGC
This sequence comes from Bacteroidales bacterium, assembly GCA_025455505.1. GTDB lineage: Bacteria > Bacteroidota > Bacteroidia > Bacteroidales > VadinHA17 > LD21. The sequence continues at coordinate 9,733 of JALOMK010000003.1, read as the reverse complement.
CATCACACGTACCCGGCAAACCCGAATGGCTCAGATTATGATGTCGCCGGGCTATGTTCCTCCGACGGCAGGCACCTGGTAATGATGCCTCACCTTGAAAGGGCATTTTTCCCGTGGCAGTGCGGCTACTATCCCCGCGAAAGAAGGATGGATGAGGTAACTCCCTGGATTAAGGCCTTTACAAATGCACGCAAATGGCTGGAATCACCTGACGGAAGGGGTAAGAAATAGCGAAAGCATCCTTGTATCAGGCCCGGCACTTGCCCCCTGCTGCTTTGGAAGTATCTTGTCGCTTATAACCTGGATGCTCACAAGGCCTGTGTCCTGAAGGTACAGGGAACCAATAAATGAGTCTGCCCTGAAATACGGGTAACTTACATCCGGGGAGTTCAGAACAACCTTATCGCACTCCGGCATAGCCTCCAGCCTCTTGTCGCGGATGCTTAGCTGCACTGCCTTGCCGTATTTCATGCCCGAAGTATCGATTGTGGCACTTGAGAGCCATACATCAAACCTGCCAGGCTTTGAAAGAAGCACATTCCATTCTGCAGTGTTATTCGACGGGTCTTCAGTATCACTGTAACATTCGGCCTCGTCGAGGCTCAGCGATATGGAACCGTCAATCTCCTGCCTGATGCTGCCATTTCCATCAAAAGCGGAAAGCTGAGAATCGCTTCCCTTCTGTCCGCAAGAACCAAGTAAGAGAACCCCTGCCATAACCGCGCTCACAAAATAAACCGTTCTCATATTCTTTCTTCAGATATTAGTTTTCATTGAATAAAACGTAAAATAATCTTTTTCATTATCTGCCTATATACAGGAAGGGCAAATAAATATTAACATCTTTTCACCTCAAAAATGATACCAATTGAATAACAAAGACTGGGAAAAAAAAGTTCAGTTCACCGGACAGACCCTTGACAGGTTTCCAGGGTTGGCGGAATTCACCCCTGATACAGCGTCAGGGGCATCGGATGAAACAGATTGTGCCTGTACAAACCCGGGTACTGTTTTTCTTACAAGTGCCTCAGCCGCCAGCTCGGCGATATCTGCTACTCTGACTCCGGTGGCATTGGATATTGTTTTTTTGCAGAGAGGGCAGGCAGTGGCAAGTATGTCAGGATGCATTGCTGTAAGTTTCCCGGCCATGTCGGACGCGATCTTTTTCCTGCCTTTGCTTCCTATCACTGCATTTGCCAGGCTTCCGCCACAGCAGAGTGAGTTATCATCTTCAAAACTGCCAGGTTCCAGTCGCGATATGTGAGCAAGCAATTCCTTTGGTTCGGAATATATACCTGACCCTCTTCCCAGGTCACAAGGGGAATGATATACAACTTTCTTCCTGAGAAAATTCATTTTTATCTTCCCTGTATCAACAAGTCTTTTGATGAATTGTGAATGATGCAGCACTTCAGCATCCAAATGGTAGCTCTCCCTGAAAACTTTAAAGCATATAGGGCAGGAAGTGACAAGAATTTTAGCGCCCGATTTCCATATCAGTCCTGAATTATGGTTGATTACTTCGCGTGCCTCATGATCCTTTCCTGCCAGCATCAGCGGACGGCCGCAGCATACTCCTCCCCCTTTGTCGAGAAAGGAATAACTGAGCCCCGATGCTTCAAGGATATTTATCATAGCCCTGCTTATCGAAGGTGTCAGGTGTGTCATGCAACCGGCGAAATAAACCACGTCAGCCTGATCAGGGTCATCTTTCCTCAAAAAACCAAATGAAGGTTTAAGCTCCTTTTTCACCTGAGGAAGCGACTGACGGTTCCTCAGGTACCCATTGTACAGGTTCCTGTACGACCACTGTGCATCTCCTGACCTCCGCCGTATCATCCGGATGGGTGACAGCTCGATCCCTACAGGGCATTTCGAATCGCACCTTCCGCACATAAGGCAGTTTGCAGCAATCCGGGAAGTATCAGCTCCATTCCTCAGGTTTTTCAGCAGGTAGGCTCCCTGGATATCAGTAACACCGGCTGCGAAATTGAGCTGGCAGGCATCGATGCAGATGCCGCAGGAGGAACATGAGAATGTCTCAACTTCAGAATAAGTGCCCTGCCTGTCACCGGTCCTGATGCCGGAATTCCTCATGAAAATAAGAAAAAGCTCTGTGGGAATATGCATATACCTTGTGACAGGCAACATGATGAAGAAAGTTCCGAGCGCGATTGAGTATAGCCACCAGAAGGGATAAGCCATCCTTCCTGCAGGAAGGAAGTCCGCCAGAACGTTTCCGAGGCTGCCAGTGAGAAAACTGCCGGTACCGTATGCGCCGCTTGTAAGGCTTTCGGCGATAAGCCTGCTTGGGAAGATCAGCCACAATGCCGTCAGTGCTATCCTGTCGGTTGCAGTATGCTTCGTTGTCTTCTTCATGCCCACCACCGGTGAAAAGAATCGTTTGACTATAGCCAGAAGGAGTCCCGTAAGAATAAATGCAAGAATAAGGTCCATCAGGAAACTGTAGGCCGCTTCGAAGCCGGAACGGCCGTGCTCGGGATTGAAAAACTTAAAGAATATGGCCTTGTAGGGAGCGTTCAGGTGTTTTTCTCCGAAAATATCCGCTTCAATTGTTCCGAAAAATATCAGAAGAAACCATCCGAATGCAAGACTCATGTGCATGTATCCCAGCCTGAAATTGGCCTTGAAAATACTCCTGTGAAGCAGGCTCTCCATGAATATCTCCCTGAGGCTCTGCCCGAAGGCCCGCCCGAAGAAACCTCTCTGCAATCTCAGCTTGTCGGGACGCGACAATTCCATAAACCATCGCAGGCTTCTCAGCACAACGTAGCCAAGAATAAAATAGAGGCCTATATTGAATGGTATGATGAAAGGATCAAACTGCATAATCCTGTGATTTATTGAAAGCCTCCATTGCAAGAAGGATAACATTCCTTGTATTTACACCCCTCGGGCACACGAGTGTGCATTTACCGCATAGCATGCATTTCCGGAGTTCATCCCTGAGGGAGTCATTTTCTCCCCGCTTTAATAAAATATTGAGCTGCCTCAGGCTGAAAGAAGTGAAATTCCCTGAAGTGCATGTCGATGCACAGCCTCCGCACTCGATGCATGCCAGGAGGCTTGGTTCCCCGGCAATCACGTATTCGGCGGCACTCCTGTCGTTAGTGTCGTAATTTATCTGCCGACCTTTTGATAATGAGAATCCAAACCTGTTCATTTCAGATTAATTCCATTCAGATAATCAATAACTTCAGTTGCCGCAGCTCTTGCATGACTGATAGTCTCTGTAATATTCATCGGGGCAGTGCAGGAACCTGCATAAAAAATTCCCTCAACATTTCCCCTGTTTGAACCGTAATGGTTGTCCGATGCAAGCAGGAACCTGTTTTCGCCGGTTTTGAGCCCTGCTATCCGTGATATTCTGGCACCTGCCTCCGACATTTCCATCCCGGCCATGAGGAAAAGCATGTCAAGCTCAAGTTTCAAGGGCCGGCCCACGAGAGTGTCTTCAACCTTAACCTGTATCCTGTGGTCGATCATTTCCCCTGCTTCCGACACCTTTCCCCTGATGAAGCTTATCCCCCACTCTTCCTGGGCCTCCCTGTAAAGCTCCTCATAGCTGGCGCCTCCCATTCTCATGTCCATGTAAAAGCAGAACACCTTCGAACGCGGAAGCTTCTTCCTGACTTCAATTGCCTGCTTCACAGCAGTCACACAACAAAGCTTTGAACAATACAGGTTTCCAACCTTTTCATCACGCGATCCGACGCAATGAACGAACCCTATCTTTTCAGGTTCCTTTCCTGAAGCGGTGGTGAGCCTTCCAGCCCGGAACATTTCCTCAAGCTCAGCCGATGTATGGACATTGTCGTAGATGCCGTAACCGTATTCTTCTTTCCGGGAGCAGTCGAAGAGGTCAAAACCAGTAGCGACAACAACTGCATCGCCTGTTAACTCGCTGCCCCCTTCCGTTGTCGCATGGAATTTCCCTCCTTTTCTTGAAAGCTCTCTTATTTCAGTGCCTGTAAGAATATTGACAAGCTTGTGGCCAGCGCGTACTCCCATATATGAAACAACATCAGCTCCATCCCTGTGATCAGGGAAAAGATGATGCCAGTTTTTCACATGCCCCCCTGTATTCGCTGTTTTTTCAATAAGCGTTACGCTGACTCCGCTTCGGGCGAGAACCCCTGAGACCTCCATTCCAGCAGAACCTGCTCCGATAACAATGACTGAGCCTGCCATAATCATGCGTTAATGAGGTTTTCAGGAACAGGCATCTGCCTGCCATCTTTCGTACGGAATTTATCTGCGGGATCAAAATCGATTCCAAGTTTCCTGAGCAAGGGCTCAGGCTGAACCATGTGATACTGCAGGCCAAGATCCCATGGATTCATGCCAAGGACGAGGCCGGCCAGTTCCTCGTAAGTGAGTATTGGAATTGATTCGCCGTTCTCGCCGTATGATATTCCTTCAAGCTCTTTTATAGTGTATTGCCATTTGTCCATGAACATGTTGCATCCCGGGCAGTTGGTAAGAACAAAGTCAGGCTTATAGGGTTTCATCGAGGAGAACTTCTTTTCAGTGTTTGAAACCGAGTAGCCCCTGTTTGCCTGAACAAGGTATTGCCTGAAGCCAAAACCGCAGCAATGTCGCCTTTCGGGATAATCAACAACATTTCCTCCCCAGGCTTCTATCATCCCGCTCAGGACACGGGGGAATTCAGCCCCGCCTATCCCCGATTTCGGGAACATCTTTGCATAATGGCAGCCAATGTGTTCAACAACATTCAGAGGCTTGCCGCTGTTGCTGTCAACAAGACTGACTTTTGCCTTTTCAGCTATCGGATCCCTGAATTTATACACAATGTCGCTCGTATGGGCAACGGTTTCAGGTATGTCGAACTCCCTGCCTGTTGCCTTCCAGAGATATTCACGCGTTTTTTCAAGCTCCCCGGGGAAGTGCTTCCAGGTTTCAAGAATCTCTGTGTAGAGCCCGAAGGATGTAACGCATGAAATAACTATATTCTTGTAACCTGCCTCCTTCATGAGGGCAAAGTGCCTTGCAATAACTGTCATTATGGTTGCAGGCAGCACAATGTCGCTGTGATATCCTATCCCGGTACATGTAGTGTGGGCCGGATTCTCGTATACATCCTTCCCGAGGATATTCCTCATCAGGTTGAGAAAGAATTGCTCCGATCCAGGGAAAAAGCTCTGCCGTATACAGGACCTCACATAGAAAAATTTATCATCAGCCATCTCCTTCTGATAATCGGACCAAATCCTCTTTTTGCCTTCTGGTTTCATGCCTGTATTTATTCCTGATTGCCTGTGTGATTGTTGCTGTTCGCCGTATATACCTCGACAAAATAATCATTGTCAGTGCCTGAGGGGCTGAACTGGATCCCCTGTTCGGCAGCTTTTCTTTTTGAATTTTCCTCTATTGACTTGAAAAAGTCTGTTCCTCCCGTGACGTCAAATATCTTCCTTAGCTCTTCGAGGGCCTCTTCAGGGATTTTCCTGAGCGGACCCGTTCCTATGCCATTGATCTGGCCTCCGAGGCGCTCGAAAACGTCATCGCTGTTTTCAAGTATATATTCCCAGATAGGCCCCTGCTCCGGATGCATGGAAGGGTTGACGGCATATGTTGCTGCGCAGTAGCCGTATTTGAAAATATTGTCGCCCACTGTTCTCTTAATTGCAAACTGCTGGCGGCCCTTTTCAGATTCGGTGAAGTATCCGAGCCTCTGGGAAAGAGTTCGAAGGGCCATAATAACAAAGCCGGGAGTGTTGCCTCTCGGACACCTTGTCTTGCAGGACATGCACTCTCCGCAATACCAGATAGTGTCGGACTTCAAAAGGCTTTCTATTTCGCTGTTATCCTTGCCCTGAACCATATCAACAACCTTCCTGGGATCGTAATTATAGAACTCGGCAGCAGGGCATATGGCGGTACATACGCCGCAATTCATGCAGGCGTTGAGGCCTTCCTCAAAACGGATATCCTGCTCAAGAAGCTCATAAAGGTTTTCCATGTCCTGGCTGATGCGTGGTGTTAATCACCTAACACAAAGATATCAGCGGGCTTCCGAAGCTCATAGAATATTAAAACCTATTTGAAATGTGGTATTTATACTTAAAAGCGACAAACGGTGTAAAGGTATGCGGTATGAGGTGTATGGCATTTGGCTCCCCTCCCGGGAGGGGCCGGGGGTGGGTCTCTTAAATTTTGATGAATACTTTATTCTTATACAGGAAGTAGCAGATATACCACATCGAGGCCCATACCATGATACTTGTAATCACTGCCACTGTGAGCTCCCCTCCCCAGGAAAAGAAAAGCTTGCTGAAGGGATCGAGCGTCCTGCTGATGAGCCTTGCACCTCCGATATGAAAGAAGAGATATATGAATATCGAATTCATGCCCACTATTATGAAGAACTTAGCTCCACGGGCAAACAGCTTCTTAACATCTATAAGCCAGTAGCTGAAGCACAGGGCCAGGACAGTCCATCCGCCGCTGGCAAACACAAAAGAGGATGTGGCTATCTTTTTAATTATGGGAGTGATGCCCAGCAGGTCAAGCCCGTAACCGATCACCAGGCCGCTTATGCCTGCTATCAATAATACTTTCATTTTATATTGCGCGGTGTTGCTGCTCATAAGCAGCTTTCCGCAGAGTACTCCCCACACGGTATGAGCGGTAGTTGACACAAAGTTCAGCGTAGCCCATTCACTTGCCTTGTCAACGCCCTCAATTGTATTATTGAACCAGGCTCCAAGGTTCTCATAATTTACCCAGGGATGATTGAAGCCTTCAACCGGGAAAAACCTGTAGGCAAGGTCGATCAGGAGAAGTATTGCGAGTGTGAATGCAAGCTGGAACTTAAAGCTCTTGTTTCGTATCAGGAATGCAACAAGATAGGTTACCGAAAGTTGTGCAAGCACATTCTGAAACCTGAAGACGAGTTTGCCGGCTGATGTGAAATAAAGCGCCCAGCCAAGGAACAGGAGCAGGAAAGAACGTTTAAGCGCAAGAAGAAGAATCCAATTTTCGCTTTCTCCTTTTTTTAACCTGTTTGCCACTGCAAAGGGAATTGCAACCCCAACAATGAACATGAAAAAAGGCTGAATAAGATCCCAGAAGTGCAGGCCGTTCCACTCATGATGACTGAGCTGGGTGCCAAAAAAATTAGCAAGGCCGCTGTCCATCTCAAGAAGGTGTTCAAAAAGATTTGTTGCTTCACCGGCAAGAAGGAACATAGTGATTCCGCGGAAGAAATCAACAGAGGTGATCCTCTCCTTAAGGGGAGATGCGACGGGATTTTCAGCTGCAGTCATAACCAGGTTCAGTATTTGAACTCTGAAATTATGAATTATTTTGAGAACGGCAATACTCTTCAACTCTTTCCTCGGCAAGCCTGGAACTAATTATCACCATTGGCAGACCGGTTCCGGGTAATGATCGGGCTGGTCTTGCCGCTGCTGCTTGGCGCGGCTATCCTGGAAGTATTCCTGACGCCGCGCATCGTGACCTTGGTGATGGGAGGATAATACGAAATTGGATAACGTTGATGACCCGAGGGGGAATACAATGTTGCAACTGGTAATTTTGGGTACTTCGTATGCAATTCCAGACGAGAACCATGAGAATACCCACATGGTTGTGGTTGGCAGACAGCGCATGGTGTTGATCGATTGTACCGGTCATCCCACCTTACGCCTGGGGCAGGCTGGGCTCGATTTCCACCGGCTGACCGATATCATCCTGACCCATTTTCACCCCGACCACGTCTCCGGGGTGGCTCCGTTCTTGATGAATTTATGGCTCCTGGGGCGAAAAGCGCCGCTTCATATTCATGGCCTGGCAAGCACTCTGGACAGGACCGAGCAGATGATGGAATTATTTGATTGGAAGAGCTGGCCTGGTTTCTTCCCGGTGGAATTCCACCGCCTGCCCGAGGAAGAGCTGGTGACTGTGCTGGAGAGCGAAGAGGTGCGAATCCTGGCCTCCCCGGTCCGGCACATCATCCCGACTATTGGACTACGGATCGAGTCGCTCCTCTCCGGGGGAACGGTGGCTTATTCTGGTGATACGGAACCTTGCCCGCAGGTGGTGCGCCTGGCGCAAGGCACTCGGCTGTTAATCCATGAAGCCGCGGGGGCTTCCTATGGGCATTCTTCTGCCGCTCAGGCGGGCGAGATTGCCCAGGCGGCGGGAGCCAGCCAGCTGTATCTTGTTCATTACCCGACGAGAGATTTACAAGCCGACCGCCTCATCGCAGCCGCCCGGGAGACTTTCCGGGGACCGGTGCAGCTAGCAGTGGACCTTATGCAAGTAGATTTTTAGACGGGGACAGGTATTAACTTACCAGCCTTCGACAAACGGCACCCAGTCTGCATTTTCGCTCAGGTGGCGACCGAAGAGATAGTATGCGGAAGCCGGCGGCTCGGCTGGCGGCTGTAACAGGTGCATCTGAGACTGTTCCAGGGTGCGGCTACCCTTGCGATGGTTGCATGCAGGGCAGGCTGCCACCAGGTTTTCCCAGCTGTGGTCTCCGCCCAGGCGGCGCGGGATGATATGATCGATCGTCAGGCTGAGGGAGTGCTGCCCGCAATACTGGCAGGTGTAATTATCCCGGCGCAAGACTTCGCGTTTGGTCAGGCGCACCCGCGGCCGGGGGCGTTTGATCATTTTGTCCAGGCGGATGATGGATGGTGCCGGGAAGACCCGGGTAACCGTGCGGATCTCGCCGCGCCCGTTCATCACCAGACTGGCTTTCCCATTCAGGATCAAACCGATTGCTCGCCGTGAGCTGCACACATTGATCGGCTCAAAGTTGGCATTCAATACCAGCACCGATTTGTGCATACCTGCCTCCGGTAATGTGCGAATTATAGCACGGTAATCCCCGGCGGGCGTCAAGGGGGGATTAATTTTTAGCGATGGTATAATCCTGGCATGGGCTTGCCAGCGGAGGGTCGCGAGTACCGTCCTGAGTTAATTTCCCGGCGAGGCGAATTGATTGCCTGGACAGGGGTGACGGCAGTGAGTGTTGTGTGGCTGGTCCTGTACCTCACCAACCAGCGGGTAATTTTTGTCATCCCGGCGATGTTCGCCATCCTGCTGATTTCAGCTTTTTTGATCAGCCTGGGGAACTGGATCGACCGGCGGACGGTGATCCGAATGGGCATAGATGGGGTCGAATTTCATAATGGTATCAGGAAGGTACGCCTGGAATGGCAAGACGTGAATGAGATCCACGTAGCGCCCAGCCGGTGGGGCAACCGGGTCCAGGTTTCCAGCCGGAGCAACACGTTTGCGTTTCATACCCTTGGCGAGGTGCGCATGCACGGCGAATTAAAGGGTCGCATGGGTTTTGAGATGGGCGAAGAAATTTTACGCCAGCTTGTATTGAAGAGCGGTCTGCAAATTGTGGATCGCCAGGGGGAGGGAACTTATTACGCCCGGCTGTGAGCAGTTGTGTGGTGAGTATCCGCGCGCCCTCACCACCGAGGGCGCTTTTCTTTTACCGCAAGTGGCGATATTCGATTAAAATCAGCGAGACAATCACCTGTGGAGACCGACTATGACGAAAATGAGCATTGAAGAGCAAGTCCAATACCTGATGCGAGGCACAGAATACGGGGATGATGACCTCAAGCAAGCCATGACCACTGAGCTGCGCCAGCGCCTGGTTGAGGCTGAGAGCGAGGGTCGCCCGCTGCGGGTCTACTGCGGCTACGATCCGCGCACCGCAGAC